>DATLNW010000040.1:0-15372 GCA_035536575.1 Lysobacterales bacterium | reverse complement strand
GCAGAGATGAATGCCAAGGAAGATGAGGAGAAAAGGGGAAAGATTGAAGCCCGCAATCATGCCGATTCACTTATTTTTACAGCTGAGAAATCCCTCAAAGATGCGGGGGACAAGGTTTCGCAGGAAGTAAAAACAGAGGTTGAAGAAAAAATAAAAGCTCTTAAAGATATTCTGGACAGCGGATCAAAAGAAGAACTGGAGGCAAAAACAAACGAACTTTCAGAATCCCTTCAGAAAATAGGCCAGGCTGCATATCAGCAGGGACAGCAGGCAACAACTCAGGAAGAAATTGAGAAAGAGGAAAAGGAAGGTAAAACTGATGACTCGTATTCAGATTCGAACTCAGATTCAGATAAGGACAAAAAGGAGGACAAGCCGGTTGAAGGCGAAGTAGTAGAATAACTTTAAATAAGATATAAATTGTGATAACCTCGTTATAGCGAGGTTTTTTTGTGAAGCGGAGGACTTTATGATAACAACAGAAGCATTTAACGGAAGATACGAAGTAGTGTTTGGAAATGCCTCAATTTTAAAAAAAAGCAATGTCCAACTCGCAGATTTACATGTTCACAAAGGACGGGATACGCTAAGTACTGCAAGAGGTATGATGCTATCTGCTGTTGAGAAGGGTATAGATGTTATTGCTCTAGCAACGCATGATCGCGCACCACACTTATCAAGAAGAAATCAAAGATTGGCCGATGATTTGCCACTAGAGGTGATTCAAGCATCCGAGATGACCGTAATGCCCCTAAGAGATGAAAAGAATCATAAGGGAAAGCACGTATTGGTTTTTGAACAAAAGGGTGCATTTGAGCCATGCGATACTTGGGGTTCAACATATCGGAGGGCTGAGAGTCAAGAAGCATTGCTTTTTGTCGCCCATCCGGAGCTTCATGATATTTCGTTTAATGATGCAGAGATAGAGATCATGATAAAAATGGGAATGCCTCCTCATGGAATAGAAGGGCTCAATGGAGGTGGAGTCATCATAGATAATGACAAACGTATTGAATGGGTAATGGCATCAAGGTTACCACAACGAGTGAAAGATATGTTTCCCCCACCAGGTTCAAATACGAGAGCGCTTGAAATATATAATACGTATGAAATTCCCGGTCTTTCTGCCGGATCTGATGCTCACAAAAAAGATAAAGTGGGGTTAGCTGTGGCAGTATATCCTGAAGGTATGACGGTATTTGATGCTATGCGTGAGGGGGAAATTCTTCTTGCAAGGGAGAAGGATATAAAACAGCCTAGTATACCAGAAGTGGCAGCCATTTATGTCCGAGGCATGCATCTTGATAAACCCTCAAAAAGAAGTGCAACTGTTCATGATATCCCAGGGATCGCCAGTGAAGAGTTAGTAGTGTAAGAAATCATTCTGCTTCGGTGTCAATCTGTTCAAGAAGGGCTTTTGCATTATGCATATGGCGACCTCCAAGTGTCCACGTAAATCCCTTAATTCTATACCCCTCTCCACTCTCAGCATTGTAAAATTCATGTGTAGTTCCATTTTCAAGTAAATCTGTGTTCACCAATTTTTCGGTTTTATCGACCAGCTTTCTAAGAACCTCAAGCATACGTTTTTTTATCTTAGGACTCAAATCAGGTCTTTGTAGCTGCTTAACTAATCCCTCTTCAGCAATCAGTTGGTTGGCATTGATCCAGACTTCTCCTCTTTTCCAAAGCCGTTTTTCGGAATAATCGGGTTGATAATATTGGTTGTGCGTAGGAACGCTTGGGAATGGATATTCGGTATTAAACCAATTATTATCTTCCATCTTTCCAATTACTGCTGACAATTTATCTTCAGCAATTGTGTCAAGACATGTGGCGAACAATCCTGTAATTGATGGAATTTTAATTTGTTCCCCATTTTTATCCAAACTATAGAAAAACCCACTTTCAGAATCCCACATTTTGTTAAGCATCTCTGTTTCAACCTGATTTGCCAGCTCTCTATATTCTTCAGCCTTATCATTTCTTCCCAATTCAGAATTTATCTTTGTCATATAACGAAGATTTTCAACATAAAGAACGTTAAACATAACATCATTTGTCCAATAAACACCACGTGTTTTATCGGGGTCCCAATCTGTGCGCACATTCTCCGGCTTTCGTTTCCCTATTTTATTTTTTGCAAAATCTACAATGTCACGTGCTGTTGGCCGTCCCCTTTCAGGATATGTATCTTTCCATTTAAGATCTACGTTAAGCGCCAACACAGTTAAATAATCCACTACAGTATTTGTAAGCCCAACAGCTTTTCCCTCTCCTTTGATAAACGGAACTTTAGGTCTCAGAGACGGATCAGAGTCCCGTCCGGTTTCATGCGGAAAAGTATTGCCGATCAACCGGCTTCCATCACCGTTTTCACGAAAATTGATAAAATATGAATAAAATTTTTCCAGTTTTTCATGCTGATTTTCTAGAAACATGCGTCCTTCCTTCTCCTGCCCCTGATTTTTAAAAGCCTCATATGTCTCCCATGCTCCCCACGCAATTACAGGAGGCTGGGTGTAGCTGCTTCCAAAATCCGGATTATTAAAGGTTGCAGATTCAATATCGCGCCAGTTACGGCCTGTCCGGTACTGCATATTAGGAATAAAACCTGTTACAGGATCTACTCCATTAAGAAGAGTATCTATTTCTATAGCAGCCTTTTTCACGTCTCCCCTTTGAGCATTGATATTAGCTGCGAAGACAGAATCCCACAACCATAGATGTTTATAATGATATGGAGCAGGGTATGTATGATCATCATGCCAATTTGTATCCATGATTTTTCGCTCAAGGGAATCCAATAGTTTTTCCTTATCTAATAAAACTTCAAGCATCGAATTTATCCTCTGGGGAGAGAGGGGATTAACTGTATGGCTGGTTGGGGAAAGCCGCAAAACAATATTGCCCTCAGTCCTCACATGCTCTCCTCTTTTGTATGCATATTTATCTCTAAGCGAAAGCCGGGTAAGGTCATTTACGCCCTGGGTAATGTATGTTTCGACATTTGTTTTAGGAAGCGGCGGCCTCTTGCCTAAATTCCACAAATCCCATAATTGCGACCGTGTAAGTGAGCGTAGAGTATCTTTACCCGCAATTTCTATACCTCTTTTTCTTAGGGCTGAAGCGAGACTTGTGGCATATTCACGATCCTCTAAAGATGAATCTTGGTTTCCCTCATGCTTATTTCTTCTTTTTCTTCGCGCGTTTTCCGCAACATATCCTACTCCAAGCTGAACCCGGCTTCCAAAATGTTGCCAGGCAGGAACAATTCTATCTTGGTGGGATCCCGGCGGATTATTGAGAAAAAGTCTTGTTTTTGGTATCCACTTTTCATCCAGTGATTGGGCGGCATAGCTTGCAGTGTAAGTACTCATTGATTCGCCGTGTAGCTCAAGGTCCGCAGTTTCTGTATCCTCACCACTCAAAATAGTTGCAAGCAGGTCAGTTCCTGCGTCTCCGTGCATGGCAAGCTTATTTTTCCTCTGGCCTTTTCGCCAGTTCTTATCCACCTTAGTTGGTTGCCCGATAACATAGCAAACTATTTCCGGTTTTTCTCCACCATTTTTATTATCTGCAATTGTACTAAATATCTCTTCCATTGCGAGTGGTAGACCACTGGTAATATTACCTGCAAATCCTGAAAATATAACACGAATTAATTTTTTTTTAGGAGTAGAGTCGGGTTGAGCCAATGAAGTTTTTTTAAGAAACTCCGGGGGTAATTTAGAACTGGATATGGATGAGTAGGGAATCTCAGAACCGTTAAACCGGTGAAGCGATACGTTTTCAGTAAGCTGTGTTGTAAGATTATCAATAATCCGTTCTGCGTCTGGCAAGGCCTTTGCCTGTATTGCTTCGATTCTATTTAAGGTTTTTTTAAATAGTGCAGGTCTAGGGTACGCTCCCTCAGCAGTTTGTCCCGAATCCTCAATCATTTCCCGCCTCATAATAGTTAAGCATTATAACTCACTATACTGGGTTTTACAATTTTCAGATTAAGCGTGCTTGCTGTATAATAGGTTCATATGGCAGATAAAGATTATTACTCCGTTTTGGGGATTTCCAAAACTGCCTCAGCGGATGAGATTAAAAAAGCATACCGCAAGTTGGCCCTTGAGTATCATCCTGACCGCAATAAATCAAAAGAAGCAGGAGGGCAATTCAAAGAGGTTACCAAAGCTTATGAAGTTTTGTCAAACGAGGAAAAGCGGAGAACTTATGATCAGGTTGGGCATGCCGGTTTTGAGCAAGGAGGTTTTGGAGGAGCAGGAGGGGGAGGCGGACCGTTTGGTGGGGGACAAGGCGGGCAGTACGGTCCATTCAGTTATACGTATTCACAAGGTGGAAATGGAGGGGATTTTGGTGGAGGAATTGACCCATTTGAAATATTTGAACAGTTTTTTGGCGGGGCATCGCCTTTCGGCCAGCGTCAGCGCCGCCCAGCGTATTCTATAAAAATTAGTTTTGATGAAGCGGTACACGGAGTTGAGAAACAGGTAAATATTGATGGAAAATCACAAAAGATAAAAATTCCGGCAGGAGTTGATCGGGGTTCCCGCATAAGGTTTGGCGACTATGATGTAGTTGTTGATGTTAACCAAAGTAATAAGTTTGGGCGAGAGGGATATAATATAGTATCAGAGAAGGAGATATCTTTCCCCCAAGCAGCACTTGGTGGAGAGGTCCCAATTGAAACAATAGATGGAGAAGTGAAAATCCGTATTCCCCAAGGGACCCAACCGGAGACTGTAATCCGACTTGCAGGCAGAGGGGTAAAACAAGTCCAGGGGTCAGGAAAAGGCGACCATTATGTAAGGATAAAAATTACAGTCCCCAAAAAATTGTCTAAGCAACAGAAGGAACTCCTTGAAGAGTTGGACAATTCTTGATACTAACACTGTTTCTTCTTGTTTTAATCGCTAGTGTTATGCTACTGTTAAAGTATGCAACCTTGCGGGCCAAATGAAGTAGCAACAGACTTTGGGTGTTTTAAAAATGATCCCCTTGGTTTTGTTCAGCAGTTTTACGGAATAGGACTGGCTTTTGTTGCAGGGATTGCTCTAATTGCATTAATAATCGGCGGGTATACTCTGATGGTCTCACAAGGTGACCCTGTGCGAGTAAGAGCTGGTAAAGCCTGGATTTATTATGCTATTGGTGGACTTCTTCTGGCGATTTTTGGCTATGTTCTTATCCAGGCATTGGCAGGAGATATATTAAAAATTCCCGGATTTAGTTAATATTTTATGAAAAAAATTCTGCCCATTTTTTTTGTCCTCATCTTTGTAGTTGTTGCATTTATTTTTCCGCATGTGATCAACGCGCAGGCAGGAGTGCCAGCACCGCCTCCCGTTGACAATCAAGTGCCTGCCGGATCTTGGGTAATTGACCCTGAAGTTACATTTATCGGTAAAAACGCAGCACGGTCCGGAAATTTGCTTGATTTTATATTGCAGAATTATAACTGGGTTTGCGTTAAGCAATTTGCCAATTCCACACAATGTGATAATAGGAATAATCCCCTCCAAGGTGTTTGGTTGACAACTGTTACTTATATTGTCGTCCCGCTTTTGTTTGTCGTGGTTATAGCAACAGCAATTATCATCATAGTAACACGCGGACGAAGTCTTACTATTATGCGTTTTCTACCGCGTTTTGGGGCAGTACTTTTGCTAATTTTTCTATCTTTTGCCCTGCTGCAGTTTTTTTATCAATTCATAGATGTTATCCAAGGATTTTTTCTACGTAAGGATACCGCCTTTATAGGTGGGACATCTTGTCCTCCCAAGTGTATTTCGCAGGAAGACCTACTCTTTGTCGGTTGGAATTATGAGACATTTCTCGGGCTGCGGTTATTGGGGGATCAAAATTCCGAATCAGCGTTTATCTCACTTTTGCTTACCAAGTTAACAGCGCTTACCTATTATGTAATGGTTGGGATACTTATCCTGCGAAAGATTATTCTGTGGCTTTTTATAATTGTTTCCCCTATTTTCCCCATCCTTTTACTTTTTTATCCGATCCGCAATACGGGTAAGATCTGGATTGGAGAATTCTTCCGCTGGCTGTTGTATGCCCCACTTTTTGCGATTTTTCTAAAGGGGTTAGTTGTTTTATGGAGAGAGCAAATCCCTTTAGTTTTTAGCAATCCAAATATTGGAGTTGCCGGAAAAGAGATATATCCAACAGCTGTTAATATTTTACTTGGAGGACCTCAGCAGTATGTTACTCCGACCAATAGCGTTAACCTTACCGAAACTTTTGCTCTTTATGTTGTATCTCTAATTATGCTGTGGGGGGTCATAATCCTACCATGGATTCTTCTCCAGATCTTTTTGGATTATGCCTCAAATATGGGAGTAGGAGATAGCGCAATGATGAAAACTCTGATCAACAAGATTGGCAACCCTCCGGGATCTCCTGCTCATCCTCCTGCTGGTGGTGGCTCAACGATAAATTTGCCTTTTGCCAAGAAATTCAATCTTCCTGTTCCACCCTCTACTCCAACCGGAATGGCTCGGCAAATTCCTATTTCGTCCTCAAAATCCTCACAGGCTGCATACATGCCTTCTGCTCAAGTTAAGGCACAGACGCTTAGTCTTACCAATCTATCAATCCCATCACTTCGTGATATTGCAAAATATGATACGTCCCTAATTTCCAAAAATTCAGACCGTCAGAAGGAAACCACTATAATTCAACAGAACCTGGAGAAAATAGGGAATCCTGCATCTTCTTCATCGTCAACAGATCGTGAGCGCTACACAGATATACGTGAAAAACTGACACAGGAAAGTAAGAGTGGCAACACGCTTGCAACATCTATTCTAACAGCAGCAAGTGCTGCAACCAAACGCAGTACGCAGACAAGTAATGCCCAAATTAAAAATGTTCTAGCTCAAATTGCCAATCCTGCCTCAGCTACAACTAATGTAGTTAATCACGAGAAGCTCGCCCGCATGAATGAGTCACTTGAGAAAGCCAAAAAAGAAGGCAATAGTCTTGCTACATCAATTCTTTCAGTAAATTCCAAAACTTCTGAGTCGGAGATTGAAAAACTTCAGGAAAGAATTATGGATGCCAAAGCTAAGGGTGAACCTATTGCAGCTCAAATCGCTGAAATCTCAAAGAGCGAATCCACATCTAAATTGCCTGTAGTCAACCGAGTCCAGACAGTGAGCCGCGAGGATTACCAGGCGGTAAAAGACATGTGGAAGGAAAATTACAGAAATCTGGAAGTGCCTGAGGGAATGAGTGGGACAAGAGCAGAATGGGTGAAGGAGGATATGGCAAAGATTGAGGATATTATTGCTCTTCTCAGCTCAACTGACGAAGCACAGGTAAATAAGGGCATGGAGCAGGTTTCAAGTATACTTCCTTTCCTTTTGGTTGGAGGATTCTCACAAGCTGAGATTGTCGCTTACTTGAAGGCCAAACAAGATGCCGCGAAAGACATAGCAGCCGAAATTGTTCAGGATGAGGAAGATAAAGTTTCGGTGTCAGTTAAAAAGACAGCAACAGCTACTCAGACGATGAGCGCGACTATGTCTGAGGATTCAGGGGATGATGAACTCCCCGAGTCAAGTTTGACCAACGTACAGCCAGGCGTACAAAATATCGCAGGCTCTCAAGTATCGACAGAACTTCTTACCTTAAGCAATCTGAAATTGCCCAAATTAACTGATATTGTTCAATATGAAATAAGACATCTCACCAAGGATAAAACAGAGTCGGAACGGGTTGAAAAAATTCACGAAGTGTTGGAGAGAATAAGCAATCCACAGGATATAGTCTCAGCTCCGGAGCGCGAACAATACGAAAAATTAAGAGAGAGAATTACAACAGAAAGCCAAAAGGGTGACCCGACGGCAGGAACGATCCTTTCTGCAATATCTTTGCTGTCCCAAACTGCTGAAAATATCACTGCAACACTTGATGAGGTAAAAATTGTCCTTTCTCAAATCGTAAATCCCCAAACAGCCGCAGTTGATGAGCGCGATTATTACACTAGGCTTCATGAATATCTTGAAAAGGAGAGCCGGGAGAAAAACAATACATTGGCCCAAAAAATTCTAAATGTAAATGATACGACGAGTACTACAGACATTCAAAGTATAAAAGAGCAAATAGTGACGCAGCATACAGGTAGTCCTATTTTGCCGGAGGTTACAACTGCTGTTAGTGATTTTACAAAAATAAAACAATTAAAAACAATTATTCAACAAATATTGTCACCGCAGCCAAATACAGATCCTGCGGTTAAGGAAAAATTTGCCAAACTACGTGAATCGCTTGATTCCGCAAGCACAAAGGGGAATGCTTGGGCAGCGTCAATTCTTTCGGTGAATGAAAAAACTCCGGTTGCAACATTGAGGAAAATTCAACAAAATCTGACGGAGGCTGTCGGAAAAGGAGATCCTATTGCCAAGTCAGTTCTCTCAGAAGTATCCGGCCAGGTTGCGTTGTCATCTGCTAACCGTTTACAGGAGGTAAAACCTGAGGATTATGAAGAAGCTAAGAAATTATGGGAGAAAGCTTACAAGCAATATTTTGTACCGCCAGGTTTCACAGAGGATCTTAAAGGAAGAATGGACTGGATTAATAAAGACATAGTTGATATTGAGGCCACAATTGGTCTTCTGGAATCAACGGACCCAGGCAAAAAAGATGAAGGTATGAAAAAAGTATCAAATATTCTTCCATTCCTCCTTCTGGGTGGATTCTCCTTTGGCGAGATGATTACTTATCTTAAGACTAAGCTCGATGCAGCACAAAGCGCCCTGAAATTTCTTACCGATGAGGAAGAAAGTAAGGTCAGTGTATCGGCAAACAAGAAGGATGAAAACACTGCTGAAATGAGCGCAAATGAAGAGAATTCTGATCCGGATGACAAGAAATAGTTGACTTGTTATTTATTTGGAATTAGTATTAAATATAATTGTATGTTCGGAACTTTATTTAATCAAAAAAAGGACGAGGAGATGGGAAATGATCCAACTGCATCTCAATCGGGGGCAGATCAGACTCCGCAAAATTCAGCTCCGGTTGATCCTGCGCCTGCAGCTCCAATTCAGCAATCAGGAGGCTTAAGCTCAGTGTCTCCCATGGCTGCTGCACCGGTGGCTCCTACTCCTTTTGCACCTGTTCCTACCAACACTGCAACATCTGCTCCTGCCGATTCACCAGCTGCTCCTGTTGAATCAGCTCCTGGTGCACAAGCACCCTCAGCCACTCCATCCGGTTTGGCCCCAAACGCTCCAACCGGTTTGGCTCCCGGTACTCCTGAAGTAGCATCTGATCCTCAAGCAGCGGGCCCTACTTCAAATAATCCTGTTGAGCGGATGGATACATCAGCGCTTAGTCATTTGGATCCAAGAGCTAGTCAAATTTTGACTCATGCACAGGAAGAAACGAGAAGAATTAAGCAGCAATTTATTGAACCGGGCCAAATTTTATTTGGTCTCCTATATGACGAACAGGTGTACGGTACGCTCGGGGAGGCAAAAGTAGATGGCGGCGCATTGTCCAAAGAAATTCAGTCAAAAGAAACAATGGGTGTTTTTAGAGGCCAGCCATCTCTTAGCAAGACAGCTCAGGGTGTCTTTGATCAGGCATATAAAGATGCGAAAATGCGGGGATCAAATTTCATATCTCCTGAGGACGTATTGATAGCACTTTTCTCACCCGATTTTGGAGTTGTAAGTCTTTTGGAATCCCGCGGTCTTAAAAAAGAAGCATTTGTTGAGAAGGTTGCCAAAAATCCGGATCTTAATTACAGCAAAAAGACAATTCTTGAAAAATACGGAGTAGATCTAAATGCTGAAGCACTTGCCGGAAAACTTGATCCGATTGCAGGGCGTGATTTGGAAATAGAACGCATGGTGCACATACTTCTGCGGCGTACAAAAAATAATCCAATTATAATTGGAGAGACGGGTGTTGGAAAAACAGCCATAGTTGAGGGTCTTGCGCAGAAAATTGTTGCCGGGCAGGTCCCAAAAGATCTTCAAGATAAACGGGTTTTTCAGCTTGATGTAGCCTCACTTGTTGCTGGAGCCTCACACAGAGGAGAATTTGAAGAGAGACTTAGAGGGGTAATTAACGAAGTACTTGGATCAGGAAATAAGATAATCTTGTTTATTGATGAAATCCATGCGCTTCTGGGAACTGGAGATGGTGAGGGCATGAATGCAGCCAACATCATAAAGCCTCATCTGGCACGCGGTCATTTGCAGTTGATTGGTGCAACAACAACTATTGAGTACAGAAAGAATTTTGAAAAAGATAAAGCATTTGAAAGAAGGTTCCAGCCTGTCACTGCAGAGGAGCCAAGTGAGGAAAATGCGTTTGAGATGCTTAAAGTAATCAGGCCAAAATACGAAAAATTCCACAGGGTAACTATATCCGATGACACCCTGATGGAATGTGTAAAACTTTCCAAAAAATACATCGGCGAGCGCTATCTTCCTGATAAGGCTGTAGATTTACTCGACGAAGCAGGATCTGAAGTTAAGTTGCAGTCCGATGAAGGAAAAAGAGGAGATAGTCAAGTTAAAAAATCAGATATTGAGAATGTTGTTAGCGGATGGACAGGTATTCCGATTACAAAATTAACTGAAGATGAGTCTGAAAAATTATTAAAGCTTGAGGATAGAATTCATCACCGGTTGATAGATCAGATGGAGGCAGTTGTTGCTGTTTCTGAGGCTGTAAGACGGGGACGGATTGGTCTGGCAGCAGCCAACAGACCAATAGCTTCATTTGTGTTCTTGGGTCCAACGGGGGTAGGTAAAACAGAATTGGCAAAGACCCTGGCTGAGTTGCTGTTTGGCCGGGACGATTCGATGGCCCGTTTGGACATGTCAGAATACATGGAAAAACACGAAGTTGCCAAGCTTATTGGTGCACCTCCAGGGTATGTAGGTTACGAAGAAGGCGGACAGTTAACTGAGGCTGTAAGGAAAAAGCCCTACTCAATTGTCCTATTTGATGAGATTGAAAAAGCTCATCCGGATGTTTTCAACATTCTTCTTCAACTTCTTGAAGACGGAAGGCTAACGGACAATAAAGGAAATACAATTTCTTTTAAAAATACTATTATTATCTGTACATCCAATATCGGAAGTTCACTTATTCAGGAACAGCTTTCAGAAATTGATAGTAAAGTTAAAAAAACACCTGAGGAATCTGCAAAAACATTTAAAGAATTGACAGAAACCGTTAAGGGAGAACTTATCAAATTTTTCAGGCCCGAGCTTTTGAACCGTTTTGATGAGGTAGTAGTATTTAAGCCGCTTCTTCAGGAACATATGGCAGGAATTGCCAGGCTTGGGATTGCCAAAACTGCAGGACTTCTTAAAGAGCAGGGTTACACGCTTCAAATTACTGAAAAAGCGATTGAAAGACTCGCCAAAGACGGATACGATCCTGTTTATGGCGCAAGACCACTTCGCCGCTTGATCCAGACTGCAATTGAAAATCCAATAGCTCTGGAAATAATTTCCAAGAAATTTGAGCCTGGGGATACAATTGTTGTTGATTACAGCGAAACTGCCAATGAATTTGTTTTTTCCAAGGGCAATGGACAGGTTGACATAACAAATAACCTCAAAAAAACACTGATAGAGATAAATAATCCAGACAAAATCACAGATCCTTCAAAAAAAGATCAATACATAAGGCTTCATGATAGTCTAACTCAAGCCGGGACTCAGGGAAATACGCTTGCTGCTGCAATAATTCAGGTAAATGACAAAACAACTGACGAAGAAATTAATAAAATTGAGAATGACTTGAAGGCGGCAAAAGACAAGGGAGATCAGTTGGCAATTGATATTTTGGCTATTGTAACAACGCAAACTGTTAAGGAAGCCGAAGTTGTTCATGAGAAAGAGCCTGTAACTAAGTTCAAAAATACTCTTAAGCAAATAATTAACCCGCTTTACTTGGCAACACCTGGGAATAAAGTTAAATTCAGTAAATTATATGATAAGCTCGGTCCTGCAGCACAGCAAAATAACGAATTTGCAAAATCCATTCTTGCAATAACAGACATAACGTCTGATTCTGATATTCAACAACTTAAAGAGCAGCTTGAGAAGGCGAAAACACAAGGAGATCCACTTGCAATTGACATACTGGATACAATCGCAGCAGGCATAAAAACAGAAGAAGTCAGTAAGCTTAAGGAGGTTCTTCTTTTTGTAGTTAATCCAATTTCGGCACAAATCCCCTTGGACCGTGAAAAATTTACAGAATTGCGTGGTAAAGTCTCAGCTGCCCAGCAAGCTGGAAATGTATTGGCAGGAACAATACTGTCAATAAACGATACTACAACAGATGACGCACTTCTTCAGCTTAAAACCCAGCTGGAGGATGCTAAGGCGCAAAATGATGAACTCGCAACACTTGTTTTGGGTGCTCTGGAAGCTCCTATTGTTCAGGATCCAACACAAGCTGCTCCTGCCAATCCATCCCAAACATATCCATTTGGCATGGGCCAGCAACCGGCCGGTACACCATTAACACCTGATTCCGGTGCAGCACTGCAGCCGGGAGCAACGCCAGAGGGAGTTACAACCCCTGGAGCTCAAACAGCTTTCGGACAATCAAGCGCGGGATCTGCTTATCCCTCTCCGGTCACAGGCCCGACAGGCATAAGCTCCGGAATATCAGCCCTAAATGAAGTTTTGCAAAGGGATTTTAATATAACCAGTACTGAAGTTGAATCGGACGGTCAGGATATAAGCTAGAGCAATACTTGGATGTTTGTATATGAATAAGAATTTTTTAATTGTCGTTATTGTACTTTTAATTGTTGTTGGTGGATTTGTTTTGGTGAAAAATAATTCAACGACGGTATTGCCCACAAAAAATTCAGAAAATCAAACCCAAGAGACTGATCAGGAAGAAGACAATGACGAGGATGATAAGGACAATGAGGGAGAACATGAGATTACCTTAACCGGTAGTGGTTTTGAACCCTCCACCATAACTGTTAAGGTTGGAGACGAGGTTGTTTGGAAAAATGAGAGTGGAGGCGAGTCAACGGTTGATTCACAGGATCATCCAACGCATTTGCGTTATGCGCCCTTAAATCTTGGTTCTTTTGAAGATGGAGAAGATCATGAATTGGTTTTTGACAAAAAAGGGACTTATGGTTATCATGACCATCTTCACCCGGATCGAGAAGGCACAGTGGTTGTTGAGTAAACCCAGCACCATAGGATTAGGCTCGGGTGACATCAGGTAGTCTCACTGGGGATTGGTGCTGGGTAAAAAGAGTGCTAAAATAGCTGCATGGCAGACCGCAAGTTAAACCAAGAACAACTCCAGGCGGTACAACACGGAGATGGCCCCCTTCTTATAATTGCAGGAGCAGGAACCGGAAAAACCACAGTTGTTACAACCCGTATTCAGAATCTCATACTAGAAAAAAAAATTCCACCGAGTTCTATTCTGGCACTTACTTTTACTGAAAAAGCAGCAGCTGAGATGGAGACAAGGATTGATGAAATAATGCCTTTTGGCTACACGCAGATGTGGATTGAGACATTCCACGCTTTTGCAGATAGGGTCTTGAGGCAGGATGCTATCCATATTGGGCTTAATCCATCTTTTGATCTTATAAAAGAAGCGGAAAGTCTACTCTTTCTGAGAAAACATTTATTTAAGTTTGATCTTGAGTATTTTCGTCCCCTTGGAAATCCGATGAAATTTCTCCAGGGCATGCTGGGTCATTTTTCACGCCTCAAGGATGATGATATATCTTCAAATGACTACTTAGAATATGTCAAAAAATTGAAAGGCGATCCGGATGAAATTAAAAAAACACTTGAAATGGCAAATGCATTTAAAAAATATGAAGAGATGAAAACAAAAGAGGGAGTTATGGATTTTTCTGATTTGATAAGTAATACTCTCAAACTTTTTAGGACCAGGAAAAATATATTGTCAGAGTATCAAAAAACTTTTCAATATATTCTGGTTGATGAATTTCAGGATACAAATTATGCACAAAACGAATTGGCGATACTTCTAGCAGGGGATAAAAAAAACATTACAGTGGTTGGGGATGATGACCAGAGTATCTATAGATGGCGGGGTGCTGCGATTTCAAACATGATTCAGTTCAGATCACACTTCCCAAAAGCAAAAATTATAGCACTTACCAAAAATTACAGATCAACGCAAAATATCTTGGACGGTTCGTATAAATTGATACAAAACAATAATCCGGACAGGCTTGAAGTCAAAGAAAAAATTGATAAAAAACTTCTGTCCCAAAGAGAGATTAAAGGAGAGGAAATTGAGTTTATTTACACCAACAAAGCAGAAGACGAAGCAGAAGAAGTTGCAAAAAAAATTCTAGAACTCGCTAAGAAATCAAATTTAAAGTATAACGACTTCGCTATTCTTGTCCGTGCCAATGACCACTCAACTCCTTTTTTGCGTTCACTTGAAAGGAGACGTATTCCATATCAATTTTTAGGTCCCGGGCATCTTTTCCAGCAGAATGAAATCAAAGATCTGATTTCATATCTTCACGCTTTAGCAAATTTTGAGGATACATCAGCACTTTACAGAGTCATAACACTTCCCATTTTTGATATACAAGCGCGGGACGTTGCTGCAATTCTGAATTTTTCAAAGAAAAACAATTATTCACTTTTTGAAGCAATGGAGAATGTTTCGGATTCTTCTTTAACAACAGATGGCAAAGAAAAAACAACCAGAGTTGTTGAAATGATGAAGAGGCATCTTGCAAAGATGCCCAAAGAAACGGCCGGACAAATTCTTTATTATTATTTTGAAGATTCAGGGCTTCTTGGTCATTATTTAGATCCCCGGTCTCAGCGGACTGAGAAAGAAGCCCAAAACATCGCAAAGTTTTTTGAAAAGCTCCAAAATTTTGCGGCCAATCGGGAAGATGCCTCAGTATTTGCAGTAGTTGATTGGATTGACTTATCAATGGAGCTTGGAGAAAGTCCCTTAGCAGCTGATGTTGACTGGACTCAAAATAATGCAGTTAATATCTTGACGGTTCATTCAAGTAAGGGACTTGAGTTCCCTGTGGTATTTGTTGTGAATCTCGTAACCCAGCGTTTTCCAAGTAGAGACAGGAAAGAACAAATCCCTGTTCCCGAAGAGCTAATAAAAGAAGTTTTGCCAACTGGCGATGAGTCGCTTCAGGAAGAGAGAAGATTATTTTACGTTGCAATGACACGGGCAAAAGATAACTTATTTCTAACAGCCAGTAGATTTTACGGGGAGGCAAAAAGAGAACGAAAGCTTTCCCCATTTATCGCTGAAGCGCTCGGTGAGGATTTGGTCAAAAAGATTGTAAAGAAGCAGAACACTCAACCC
>DATLNW010000039.1:0-3716 GCA_035536575.1 Lysobacterales bacterium | reverse complement strand
AATTTCTAAAATAAATAAAATGAAAATAATCCTTGTTGAAGATGATAAATTTTTCCGGGAATTCTATGCACAAAAGCTTAGGGAAAAGGGGATGGAAGTTTTCCAGGCGGGAGATGGGGAAGAGGGCTTAAGGATTGTCACTGAAAGTAAACCGGATATTATTCTTCTAGATCTAATAATGCCTGTAAAAGATGGCTTTGAAGTGCTTGAAGGACTTTCGCAAAACCCAATGGCAAAAAACGTCCCTGTTTTGGTATTCTCCACTCTGGGACAAGATCAGGATATCCAAAAGGCTATGAGCCTTGGAGCAAAGGGGTATGTAAATAAAAGCTTTTTTGACTTCGCAACACTTCTTAGTAGAATTTTGGAATTGACTAATAAACCAGCACCTGTTGCATAGTATGTGGTTTTTAGTTTTTTCTGCCCATGTTAATCACTGATGACCAGCTTAAAAAACTTGTTCTAACTGTCAAGCTTGTTGATGAAAAGAAGCTTGATGAGATAGTAAAAGCCGCAGAAAGCTCCGAAACAAGCCTCGTTGACATGCTTATTGAAAAAGACGTGGTAACTGATGAAAACCTCGGGATTTTGATTGCTGATTATTTAAAAATCCCATTCACAGTCCTCTCCAAAATTTCAATCCCCGATGACGTTTTTAAAATAATTCCTGAGAAAATAGCAAGAAAATACAAAGCTATTCCTTTTGAGCGGGGGAAGGATGGAATTAAGCTTGCGATGACTGATCCTTCCAACAAGCTAATTGTTGAGATGATTGAGAAGAAAACTTCCCAAAAAGTAATTCCTTTTCTGACAACTGAGCGGGATATTTATAATAAGCTCTGGATTTACAAAAGAGATCTGCAAAAGACATTTGATGAATTGGTGTCAGAGCAGGTAAAGTCTGCAAAGACGTCAAAATCCATTGATGTACCGATTGCAAAATTGGTTGATCTGATCATCAATTATTCTTATCAGGACAGAACATCAGACGTTCACATCGAACCGGCTGAGAAAAATACACTAGTTCGATTTAGAGTTGATGGAATTTTGCATGACGTTCTTACACTTCCTAAGGATCTGCATGATCAGATAGTGACAAGGATAAAAGTTTTATCAAGCCTCCGGACTGATGAGCATCAAACACCACAGGATGGAAAGATGAAAATAGCGCTTGAAGAGGAAGATCTGGATATCCGAGTCTCTATTCTGCCAATCGTATATGGTGAAAAAGTAGTTCTCAGGCTTTTGGCGTCCCACTTCCGCCAATTTTCACTTGTCGATTTGGGTATGACAGAATCTGATCTGCAAAAAGTGAATAACGCATTTGCAAAATCGTTCGGTATGATCCTGTCAACCGGGCCAACCGGATCGGGTAAAACAACCTCAATTTATTCAATACTGAAAATAATAAATACCAGAGAAAAAAATATCACAACAATTGAAGATCCGGTTGAATATAGAATGAAGGGGGTTAATCAAATTCAGACCAATGCAAAGTCGGAACTTACTTTTGCATCGGGTCTCCGCTCAATTTTGCGACAAGACCCAAACGTTATATTTGTCGGAGAAATTCGGGATTCAGAGACTGCAGGAATTGCAGTAAACGCCGCATTAACCGGGCATTTGGTTCTTTCAACTCTTCACACAAATGATGCTGCAACTGCTCTTCCAAGGCTAACGGACATGAAAATTGAACCGTTTTTGGTGGCCTCAACTGTGAATGTGATTGTTGCACAAAGGCTGATTCGGAAAATTTGTGAGATGTGTAAGGGATCTGTTGAGGTAACTATTGAACAGCTTTTGCAGAATTTGTCACAAGATACTATTACCAAACATTTTGGAAGTAAAAAAAGCCTTAGGATTTACAAAGGACAGGGATGTGAAGTCTGTCATTTGAGCGGTTACTCAGGAAGAGTTGGTATTTTTGAGGTTTTGGAGGTAACACCGGGGGTCAAAAAATTGATTACCGAGAAAAAAGACGCTTCAGATATAGTTACTCAAGCTGTTAAGGACGGGATGATAACAATGCTTGATGATGGAATGAGCAAGGTGGTTAAGGGCATAACAACAATTGAAGAAGTACTAAGAGTTACAAAAGTAGAAACAATATGACCCATTCGACAAGCTCATGGTCATTTTGATTAAAATCGAAATATGAACACAAAAAACATCTCTATTGCCACCAAAGACAAAATTGGGATGATGAGCAATCTTTATACGATGCTTTCAGCCGGTATTCCAATTCTTGAAACAGTTGATTCGCTCCTTGAAGATGCAAAGGGAAACTTAAGAAAAGTATTACTTGTTTTAAGGGAAGATTTGATGCAGGGGCAGCATGTGGCTGTATCTTTTGCAAAATTTCCAAGAATATTTGATAAGGTAACCGTAAATATTATCAAAGCATCAGAAGAGGCGGGAACGCTTGATGAAACTCTCAAGGATATCAAAGATAACATAAAAAAAGATATTGAGTTTAATAACAAAATAAAGTCTGCTCTTATTTACCCAATGTTTATCATGGTTGTATTTCTTGCTGTTCTCACCATGATATTGGTTGTGGTGGTGCCAAAAATATCAACAGTTTTTGTGCGCATGGACGTTGAGCTTCCTATGCCTACAAAAATAATGATTTTTATGTCAAATGCGCTCCTTACCTATACAATCCCTTTGATTTTGGGTATTGGACTATTGGTATTTGCAACAATTTATCTATTTAAGAGGAACAAAAGAGCTTTCATCTCAGGTCTTACATCTCTACCCGGTATATCCAAAATGGCCGAAAAAGTAGATCTCACACGATTTACCAGAAGCCTCTATCTGCTTTTAAATGCAGGTCTCCCGATTACCAGCGCGCTTGAATTAACTCAGGAAGTAGTTGCAAAAAAAGCAATGTTTAATGCCATAGTGCATGCAAAGGAAATGATTTATGCCGGGAAAAAATTGTCTGACGGTTTGAAGGATAATAAAGCTATTATCCCTTCAATCATGATCAAAATTGTTGAGGCAGGAGAGCGGACTGGGTCGCTTGAAAAATCAATGGCAGATGTTTCGGAATATTTGGATTATGAAGTTTCTAATTCTTTAAAAACTCTTACTGCGTTGATTGAGCCTCTGATGTTGGTAATAGTCGGTGTGGCGGTTGGGGGAATGATGATGGCAATTATTAGTCCGATTTATGGTTTGGTTGGTCAGATTGGAGGACAATAGCAAATGGCAAATAGCAAATGGCAAATAGCAAATGGTTTCACGCTTATAGAGCTTCTTCTTGCCATGGGGATTTTTTCGACTCTTATAGGTATTAGCTCAATAAGCCTTCTTAATACCCAGCGCAAAACATCGTTGTCAGGCGCCGTACAGGTTTTTATCGCAGATCTCAGGTCCCAACAGATACGTGCAATGGTTGGTGAGGACGAAGCAGGAGGAGATGCAACAGACTATGGACTGCACTTTGAAACAACAAGCTATACTCAATTTAAGGAAACTTATGGCACAAATAACTTTGTTGCCAATCTTCCTTCCCGAACAAACGTGGTTACGACTTTTCCTTCCTCTCAAATAGTCTTTATAAAAGGGAGTGGAGAAATTTCAGGATTCGCGGGGGGAACTAATACTGTTACATTTCAGGACTTAAATGACGGGAGCCAAAAGGTCGTTACAATCAACAGGTATGGAGTTGTGACAGGAGTTAACTGAACCAAAATGAAAGATTAAAAATG
>DATLNW010000038.1:0-4658 GCA_035536575.1 Lysobacterales bacterium | reverse complement strand
CGCGGTCGTATGCTTTTTGGAGACCGGCTATGTCGATTTTCTTCATCTGAAGCATTGCCTGCAAGACCCTTCCTGCTTTTTCTTTATAAGGATCTGAAAGCAACTCGCCCAGCTGTTTTGGGATAATCTGCCAGGAAAGGCCGTATTTATCTTTCAGCCAGCCGCATTGTTCAAACTCCGGCGCTGTTGTCAGTTTATTCCATAATTCATCAATTTCATTCTGATCTTCGCATTCTACATATAGAGACACAGCTTCGTTAAATTTAAAGTCATGAACCTGCGCGCTGTCCATTGCCGCAAACCACTGATTCTCAAGCATAAAATCTGAAAACATTATTGAACCTTCTTTGTCATGCTCCATACCTGCAGGGTAGCGGGCAACCATGCCCTTTTTAGAATTTTTGAACACTGACAAATAAAAATCTACTGCTTCTTCTGCCTTTCCTGCTCTCTCTTGTGTAAACATAAGTGATGGTGTGATAAACGGTCTGTCTTCCCCACTTGGATCTGTAAGCATCAATTGCCATGAGACGCCGTATTTGTCCTCTGTCCAGCCGTAGAGTTCACTGAAATCATATTTTTGAAGTGGCATGCGGGCTATTCCACCCTCTGACAATTTTTTCCAAAGTACAGTTAATTCTTCTTTCGCGTTCTCTCTTTTGGAAGGATCAAAATTAAGTATGAATGAGATTGAGGGATTTAATTTGAAAATTGGTCCGCCATCAAGCGCCATAAAACGCTGTCCGGCAAGCTCAAAGATGCCTGTAAGTACTTTCCCTTCCATGCCTTGCATGTGAGGCTCTGTTGAGCCTTCAGGGTAGTACTGTATGTGAGTAATCTTTGAATTGGGAAATACTGAGATGTAAAAGTTAATGGCTTCCTCACAATTTTTATCAAACCAGAGAGATGGGGTAATTTTCTGCATATGTTTCTGACTGATTCTAATTCAATTTACTCTACTTTGTCAAATGTATGAGGTTTTACTTCGCGTTCAACTTGTAGATTTTAAATCCCTTTTCTTCGTAGACTAAGTGGAATTTTTTAAGAAGTATCTCATATCCTTCTTTTGTCATGTTTGTTGTGATTCCATCCCCTGATATCCTGTCATTATAGACCACCCAACGTGCGTGTTTTGCGGGATCATTAAGTGATTCTTTCCAATAATCTCTTGTCCCTTCATAAATAAATTTTTTGTATGGAAGTCCTGACTGAAATACAAAATCTTCGTGCCTTGCTGAACTAATGAGCACCAATCCTGAATCATAATGAGATTTAAACCATGGAGCATCGGTACTTATGGGATATTTCCATGACGCAATAAAAGGAAATTGTAAAAGATGAGGTCTTGCTGTAGTTACCCATAACTGTACAGCAACACAAAACACTACTGCATAGAAGAGCCGTTTATTTTTGGTTGCGGTAAAAGCTATGAACAAAAGAAGGCAGGGAAGAAGAACCATGCCATAGCGGATATTACTATCTGCATAGAGGCTCCATTCCCGGATCTTGGTACCTGTCAAATACACCGGAGGAAATTCTATATGGGGAATAAAGCCTACATAATACCCAACTATGAGAAAGATGAAAAGAAAGCTGCTGATTATCCCAACCGGCATGAACATCAGTATTTCCTGCTTACTAATCTTTTTCTTAATTACTGCGTGCACGTAAAGTACTACCCCCAAAAGCCCAAGTGCCACAGTAATTATTCCATTTGTCAGGAATACAACAGCACCATAAATTCCGAGTGATTCAAGAAGTGATGGATTTAGATTTCCGTATACATCATCGATGATTGTTTTCTCACCTTGAATTACTGAGGTTGAAGTCTCTGAATACGCATGCAGCCAGAAAAGTGGATCTTTATAAAAAAGCGCGCTATAAATGCACCACAAGATAATACCAAATCCTGCAATAGTTAAAAATAAGAGCAGCATTCCCTCTATCTTGTCTCTCCCCTCTTTTCTGAATGCACGGATGCACTCAAGAATTACAACAACAAATGCACCAAGCAATATAAAATATCCTTCATACCGGGTAAGTGTCAGGAGCATGATAAAAAAAGCAGACAGCAAAAAATGAAGTAAGTCATGGGTTTTGATCCAACTAATCAGATAGTAACAGGTTAATATAAGACAACACATGAAAAACATTTCACTCATTGCCATTGACTGCAACAGTAAAATGTTGATGTTGCTTACAAAAAGAAACCATATGAGAAGGGACGTCTTAAAGCTTTCTGTCAAAAGATAGGTTGTTTTTTGTAAATAAACAGCACCAATTATGAAAGATAATCCTGATACAAAATATCCTGCAAGTCCGCTGCGCCAGAGGTAATCATTCCAAATAAAGGGCAGCATCAATACTTGTGGGAATGGCAGCCAAATACCCCCAAGCTGGCCAACACCCGGTGTAATACTATCAATGACTTTTCGTGATGCATTAAGTCTGGCAATTACATCATAATTTGAGAGGTTCATCTGCCCGTTAAAAAAGAAGTAAAAAAGTGAAGCGATACTTATGCAAAAGGTGAGTAGAAAAAGAAGCAGGTCTGAATGCTTCCTTAGAAATGACATGATCTTAAATAAGCTTTTTTTCATAGGGATGATTTAAAAATATGTTTAGCCGATAATTTTTGCTCCAATCTGGGTGAGATAGGTTCATCATGGCTTTTATCTTTTAATTTCAGGTGAAGACCGTGGATCGTTTTTTCCCAATAGAAAGGCCTGAATAATAATTGATGTAGAGCAAGTGCTCCTGCGATACTTATGAGAACCCAATAAATTGGGATAAGATAAATGTACTTGATAAGTCCCCATTGCTCATTCTTTACACAACCCATTATGTGGCAAAATAAATAAAGATAATTTCCAAAAATAAGTGAGGTGATTGCGATATAGAGAACAGGTTGTGGATAAAATGTATCAATAAGCGGTCCGACAATTGCATACATTGAAAAATACGAGATTGTCACCACCCAAAGAAGAGGATTTATAAAAATAAAAGCAATTTTTCCACCCATTATAAGATGAAAAAGGAGCGCGTGGATACCTCTTTCACGCACAAAAGACATGCTTTCTCTGGTATGCACAAGATAAGTCTGCATATATCCTTTAATCCAGCGGGAACGCTGCCTGATCCAATTCCGGACATTGCTATTTCCCTCCTCAAGTGTGACCGAATCAAGCATTGCCGTTTGGTAACCCAATTTAAAAAGCCGCATCCCCAAATCGGCATCCTCAGTTACATTAAATGGATCCCAGGCTAAAAGCTTTTTCAGATCTGCTGTCCGGAAATGATTGCTTGTTCCGCCGAGTGGAATTGTTGTATTTAGAGATTGTAACCCGCTTAATGTCATGCCAAACCACAATGAGTATTCAGCGGTAAAAAAGCGGGTCAGTAGATTTTGATTTATATTGTAATAGCTTAATTTAGCCTGCAGACAAACGACATTTCTTTTTGATTTTCTAAACCCAAGGTATGCCTTCTTAAGCTGCAGGGGATCTGGAATATCTTCTGCATCAAAAATCACCGTGAATTGGCCTTTTGCAAATGCTAGTCCATAGTTACATGCCTTTGGTTTTGTTTTTGGCATAGAGTGTGGAACTACAACTATCCGTATGTATGAGGGCAAACCCATCTTTTCAAACGTATCAATTGAATCCAAATCATCCTCTTCAAGAAGAAGGAGAACATCAAGCTTGTCTTTTGGCCACTCCATCTTCTCTATTCCTGCAATAAATTGTGGCAGAATATGCGCTTCTTTATAGAGCGGACATAATATCGTATAAATAGGTAATTTAGACTCAGTCAATCCGTCTATTTCTTCTTTTGTGGATGTTATTTCAGAAGATTTGCGGACAGTTTTGAGTACCAGATATAAATTGAACATAACGTCAATTAGATAAATTGTGCTCAAAAATCCGATGATACTTTGGACAAAAAGAAGTGGATTAAGGACAAATCCTATGGCAAGCACTTCAAAAAATATTCCCAGGATAATAAGTTGTCTCAAACCCAAAACATTCACAGCAGACTGACTCGCGCTCAATGTGGTGTGAGTGATATATTTTTGTTTTTTATAACGTACCCCGGCGTTGACCATTGAATTCTCGTCCCTTGATGGGATATATATTGGCGGAATTTCCTTTATCTTCATAGAGAGTGCAAAACGTGCGGCATTGAGCGATTTTTTAATTAGAGATCTTGCATTCTTAGGAATTGATTCCCCTTTTTGATATATCAAATATTTTTTGAGAGCAAAACCTGCTTCCTGGGCACGGATCAAAAATTCTACAGAAAATACTGATTCTGGAGTTGGTGCGAAATCTATCGTCTCCCAAACACTTTTTGAGAAAAAAAGAGCGCCTGCCTGGGGATTTTCACGAAGTTGAAAGAGAAAGTGATTGGTGATTGCCGTAAATTCCTTTTGCTTATAACTTTTTTTTCGTGAGTATTTAGTATCTTTTTTAAATGCGGCAATTACATCTGAATCTTTGGTTATTTCCCTGACAATTTTTTCAAGCTCGTGGGGAGAATAATCTGCAAATACGTCAATTACTCCAATATATTCATATTTTGCCAAAGAAATTCCTTTTATTGTCAAACCGTTAATCCCTGTCGGTTCTTTCTCAACATATATTTCAACAGGCGCATGT
>DATLNW010000037.1:0-5224 GCA_035536575.1 Lysobacterales bacterium | reverse complement strand
GCCGCAAAAACTCCCCAAAGCTCTAAAAAGAGCTACTGGAAGAGTTTGAGGATGTGTGGGAGAAAAATCAAAACTCCGATAATAATTGACCCAAAGGCGGTAATCAATACCATTCCCGATGCGACGTCTTTTGCGATTTTTGCATCCATCCTATGCTCTTTTGTCACCAAATCGACTGCTTTCTCAATTGAAGTATTAAGCATCTCAGTTGTAATTACCATAAGTATTGTCACCCCAAGTATTGCCATTTCAAATGAACTTACATCAAGAAGTATACTGGCTATTATGACAAGAAAAGCAATGATAAAGTGAACAACTAGGTTCTGGTCGCTGTTAAGTGCGTAGTCAATGCCCTCCAATGCAAAACGGAAAGATTTCCTAAATTTTTTAAAATCCATAATTATTTCAAAAAAGCTTCAAAGACTGTGTATATTGCCAATAGTAATATACTGCCTACAATTCCCCCGACCACTGTTTCTGATACTGTGTGTCTCTTTAACTTCACTCGTGACCACCCTACAAGAGGAACAAGCAGCAATAGTAAAAGATAATATCCACCATACCCAATAGTAAGACCCAGAATAAGCGCAGCAACTGTGGCAACATGCAGACTTGCTTTAATCTTCGTATTTATTCCACTCACTATTCCGATACCAAATATCATACTGACAGTCACAATAAAGAGAATGCGTGGCGCATGCAATAAGTAAAGTCCCCCCAGATACAGTAGAGCAATAAAAAGAAGGAAATAGAAAAGCAGAGGCCGCTGCTGACGGTTTGAGACGTCAATATTTGTGAAAAATTTCCTCCTTACACCAAAAAGTACAAAAGCTGCAATTAGCAACAAAAAAATAAATGTATAAGCAGTCCAAAAAATACTTACTTGAGTATCCCCCGTTGCCTCATACACCAAAACAAACGGAAGCAGAACAAGTATCAAAAGGGGGTTAAAAACATATGATATAAAAGCTGCAAGTTTTAAATTCATTTTCCAATTATCTCCTTTAGCCTGACTGTCACTTTCTCAGCACCTAATATCTCAAGGGTTTCAGGAAGCGGTAGGCCACGGTCTGCGCCTGTTAGCAATTTGTAAAAAACGGGCATGCGTATCTTTTCATTATCCATTATTTTTTTTAAAACATCAAATAAGGCGTCTTTTTCCCATGCTGTTATATTCGTAAGCTCTTTAAGTAAGTTTTTAGCAAGTTTTTTTTCTTTTTCATCAAAATCCTGATCCGGGAATTCGTCATAAAAAACTCCTGTCAATTTTTCAAAATCAGAAAGAGTCTCCATGCGGGACTTGAGAAGCGGTATAAGTTTGTCAAGAGTTTCAACAGGCAAATTTTTAGCCGTGGGTGTAAAATCTAATATTAATTTTTTAAGCTCGCCGTCACTCGCCTTTTGGATGTACTGCTGGTTCATCCATTTTAATTTGACGGGGTCAAAAATGGGCCCAACCGGCTTGACATCTTTCAGATCAAATAATTTTATAAACTCATCAAGCGAAAATATTTCCTTTTCATCAGGATGACTCCATCCAAGAAGCGCCAGGTAGTTAAGCATTGCTTCGGGAAGTATGCCCTGCTCAAGATACCAGGATGCCCAGACAGGGTTCTTACGCTTTGAGAGTTTGGATTTATCAGGATTTCGAAGAAGTGGAGTGTGAGCAAAAATTGGCTGTTCCCAACCAAAAGCTTCATAAAGCAAAACATGCTTTGGCGTTGAAGAGATCCACTCTTCCCCTCTTATTATATGAGTAATTTTCATAAAATGATCATCTATTACAACTGCCAGGTGATATGTTGGGAATCCATCGGATTTTAATAGAACCTGATCATCAATTTCGCTTGAATCTATTGTGATCTGGCCTCTTATTAGGTCCTTAAACCACATTTTTTTATCAGGTAGTACATTTAGACGGATTACATAGGGATCATTTTTTTTAATACGCTCTTTAGTATTTTTTACGTTTAGCAAACAAAACTTGTCATATTTTGTTTTTTTATTTTCTTTTATTTGTTGTTCGCGAAGTTCTATCAAACGCTCTTTTGTGCAAAAACAATAGTAAGCAACAGCTTTTTGGATTAAATCTTCAACATACTTTTTGTAGATATCTAATCGTTCTGATTGTCTGTAAGGCCCAAACTCTCCTCCTACATCCGGGCCTTCGTCATAATTTACATTGTATGATTTTAATGTTTTTAGATATTTTTCCTCAGCTCCCTCAACCAAACGCTGCCTATCGGTATCCTCAATCCTGACAATAAACTTACCATTATTTTTTCTGGCAACTGCCAAATTAAAAAGACAAGCCTGGAGAGTCCCGATGTGAATGTCATCTCCCGTGGGGCTTGGGGCAATGCGCGTTCTAACCACTTGTGCTGAATTTTGCTGAAGCATATTTGCATTGTACTGGATAATTTACTTATACTCAATATATGTCCTTGCATAAAGCAACTGAGCTTATCAAAAAATTTGGGATTGGTATGGGAATTGGCTTAGGTGTAATAATCATTATTTCGATTTTTGTCAGAATCGGTGGATATATAATAAGTGTTGCTGTTCCGCCAAAAATTACTCCTCCAAATCAAGCGTATGATGCGCTTCCTGCTATAGAATTCCCAAGAAATAAGGTCGATAATAATTTTACTTATGTCCTTAATACTGTTTCAGGCGCCCTGCCCGCGGATTTTCCGGATAGATTAATTATTTATCCACTGGAGGAGCCTGAACCAAATTTCCTTAACCTCGATAAAGCCAAAGAAAAAGCAGGTATTTTGGGGTTCACCAATAGAGAAGGCAAAGTAATTCCTGAAACAGCGCTTGGAAATGGTAATTATGAGTGGGCTGATGCATCAGGAATTAACCGCAAGTTAAGAATTGACACAGTAACATTTAACTTTGCATTGACCTCGAATTATCTCGCTGCCCTTACTGTGCTTGGGTCACAGGACTTATCGGACGAACAGAATGCAATCGAAACGGCAAGAGACTTCCTGGAACGCATTGAATTACTTCCGAAAGATGTAGACATTCAAAAAATCTCAAATCCGCAAAAAGACTTAGCATATGATACGTATCCCAAACTTTTTAGCATAAGAAATGGTACCCTAATCCCGACCACAAGTCTATCTACCGCAAGGGTTATACGCGTTGACTTTCATCAAAAAGACATAGAATACGACTTGGACACAGGAATAAAAAAAGCAGCAAAATTGAAAATGAAACTTCCCATCAGATATCCGGATCCACCGTTCTCTACGATGAGTTTTTGGATAGCATCCGGTGAGAATACGGCCGAGATCTATGCTGCAAATTTCATACATAACAATATTTTAATTCCAACTGATACAGTGGCTACATATCCGATAAAAACGTCCGGGGAGGCATTTGAGGATCTTAAAAACGGAAAAGCGTATATTGCCTCCTACAATGGCCTTGATCAGCAAATATTGATTAGTAATATTTATCTTGCATATTATCTGGGAGAAACAAAGCAATCCCATCTTATGCCAATAGTCGTTTTTGAGGGACAAGACGGATTCTTCGCGTATGTTCCGGCAGTAAAAACTGCCACATCCAACTAATTTTCCTCTGAAATTGATAGATCCACAAAACTTACGTTATTTTCTATAAAACTCAATAGAGCCCGGGTGTCTGCAAATCTATCCTGACTATTCATTACAACTATGATAAATGTATGACCGTTTTGCTTTGAAGATGTTACCAATACTTCCCCTGCCCCCTCAGTTGTTCCGGTTTTTATGCCGTTGACACCATTTACTCCAAGGAGCCTATTCAAATTTCCAAGCGAATATTGCTTTGACCTGCTTTGATTGGTAATTAATTTATATGGTGTTCCGACAACTTCTGATAACTTTTGATTTTGCATCGCAGCGCCCCCAAGTCTTGCAAGATCATCAACAGTTGTGAAATTTCCATCATCATCAAGTCCCGCAGGATCAGAAAATGAAGTGTTTTTAAGATGCAAGGCTTTTGCCTTCTCATTCATTTTTTTGACAAATTCTGCTTTCCCGCCCGGATAATTATCAACTATCGCAACAGCAGCATCATTGGCTGAGGGCAGAAGCATTGCATAAAGCAAGTCTTCAAAATAAAATTTTTCACCGTTTTGTAACCCAATGGTTGATCCGGGGACCCCGCGCGATTTTATAGTAAGCACAGAGTCCATTTTGTAATGCTCAAGTGCCACTAGTGCTGTCATTACTTTGGCTGTTGATGCCATTGAAAATCTGAGATTGGGGTTTTTTGAAAAAATGACTGCCTGATTATCAGCACCCACCACAATAGCAGCTCTTGCTGACAAATAAGGAATATATGACTCATTAACTTGTGGAAAAGGAAGCATTTTTCCACTTAAGGAATCGGTTAATTTGTTTACCTTAATATTTTTAGATATATAAGTGTTCAGATAAGAAATTGTAAAATAAATAACAACAAGTAATAGAGGAATTAAAAGGGTTAGCAAACTTGACTCGTGTTTATTAATATTTTTTAAAACAGAATATCTTTTGGGAGATAATTTTGCAGGAATTACCGGCTTTTCCTTTGCCTTTTTTGTAAGAGGTTTATTTTTTTTGAATAATCTTCTCTTTTTCTTCACTGATTGAAAATCTTTCATCTACACGCTCCATATCCCGTGGGAAGAGGGACGCTTCCCGGATATTTCCTAATTCTAACAGTTTCATCGTGATTCTCTCAAGACCAAAAGAGAAACCCCCCTCAGGCGGCATGCCATATTTAAACGCCTGCATGTACATTCCAAAATTTTCAGGACTTACATCTTTTGCTCTCATTGCTTTTACCAACTGATCATAGTCGTTGATACGTCTTGCACCGCTTAGTATCTCAGCGCCTTTAAACAATAAGTCGTATGACAAGCTAAATTCAGGCTCATCAGGGTCTGGAAAAGTATAAAAAGCACGCTTTTTTGTCGGATAATGTGTGATTGTGACAAAATCTGATTTATGGGTTTCGGCTGCCCATGCGCAAATCTCCCGTTCATCTTCAGGATTTAGGTCAAGCTCTTTTGATAAATCTCGTCCTGTGCGTTTGGTAACTATCTTCTGCGCCTCTCGCATTTTTAAGCGGGGAATTTTATTGGGGATTAGCGGTATTTCTATACCAAAGTCTTTCAATATGTTACTATGCTTTTGAGAAATTCCCTTGATCATAGATGCACCGACAAATTCCACCGCGTCAA
>DATLNW010000036.1:0-6357 GCA_035536575.1 Lysobacterales bacterium | reverse complement strand
ACTTTCGGTGATTTTGATTGCAGATACTCAAGGCTCACTCGAGGCTATTGTTAATGCTCTGCCTGAGGGTATAAAAATTGCCTCAAAGAAAACAGGCGAGGTAACTGATGCAGATATAATACTAGCCAAATCCACGGGAAGCATAATTCTAAGCTTTAATACCAAAATCAAGCCCAATATCACAACTCTGGCTCTTTCAGAAAAGGTGTTACTTCGCAACTATGAGGTTATTTATGAGCTTTTGGACGAGATCAAGGACGCGCAGGAAGGCAAATTACTCTCACAAATGGAGCAGGTTTACGGATCAGCCAAAGTACTAGCCAAATTTCCTTACGAGAAAACATTTGCTTTTGGTGTATCCGTAATTGATGGAAGAATTGCAAAAGGAGATCGAGTAAGAGTCCTGAGGGGAGAAAAAGTTTTGGGCGAAACAAACATAATATCTCTTCGTGTTGGAAAAAATCCCACATCCAAAGTTGAGTCGGGAAATGAAGCGGGAGCAGTTCTAACAAACCCCCTTGACATTTTGGTAGGAGATGTGATACTATCCCATAGTTAATCTTGTTCTAGGTACGGAACCAATTAATTTTATGGATAATGCAACGATTCAACAGATTAAAGACGCGATAGCTCAGAGCCAAAGTATTGGTATTGCAGCACCCAAAAATCCTTCAATGGACGAAATGGCAGCAGCGCTATCACTTTATCTTCTTTTAAAAAATGCCAATAAAAACGTGTCTATAGCATCTTCTACAGATCCCTTAGTTGAAGTAGCATCTCTTGTGGGAATAGATAAAGTTGCGAAAAGTCTATCCTCAGGTGGTGGAACCGGTGACTTAACAGTGTCTTTCCCATACACAGAGGGAGAAATTGAAAAAGTTTCATACACTCTTGAAGAGGGTTACCTCAATATTATTGTAAAAGCGGCTGAGCAGGGTCTTTCATTTGATGAAAAAGACGTTGAGTACACAAGAGGAGGCGGAAAGCTTGATCTTGTTTTTGCAGTCGGAACTGCCAATCTTGCCGATCTGGATTCATTGTTTGATACGCAGAATGCGGACACAAAAATAGTAAATATTGATAATAAAGAAGGAAATGAACAATATGGGGATATTAACTTAGTATCACCACGCTTGTCATCAATAAGTGAAGGAATTGCTGATCTGGCACTTTCACTTGATATGCATATTGATGAAGATAGTGCTCAGAACTTATTTAACGGTATAATTGACGCTACGGAAAATTTCCAAGCTCCAAAAACTTCGTCTCTTGCATTTGAAATGTCAGCTCTTCTTATGAAAAAGGGCGCGACAAGGATTAGCTCAGAAAGCGCAAGACGGGGCATAAAGCTTGAAGACAGGCCACAGCAGCCACAACGCGACAACCGACCACAAAATGTAAATCCTGCTCCAAGAACCGCTGCTCCAAAGAGGACTCAGGACAAGCCGCAAAACAAACAAAGTTTTGAAGAAACTCTTCAGAAAAGAGTTGCAGAGGAAAGAGCCCGTGAACAAAGACAAGCAAGTCAAGGCGCGGCAAGACAGGCAAACCAGTCCAAGCCCGCAAATCAGCCTACGCAGGCAAACGAAGACTATCAAGAAGACGCAACAACTGACGACGAGGCGCCAAATGATTGGCTCGCCCCAAAAGTCTACAAAGGCTCCAGTGAAGTTTAATAATTATGGCACCAGATAGAGGAGATCCACAACCAACAGTACCGGAAAGCCCCAAGGATATTTATCAGAGAGCTGAAGAAATAGCACGTACTGGTGTATTTGATCCTGATTCTTTCAGAGGGGTAGGGTATGTGTTTTATGGTAGAGCTACAGTTGATAACAAGCCGAATGTTCCGGTAGTAATTAAAAGTGGTTCATCAAAAGGAATTTTAAGGATGAAACATGAGGTAGCTATTAAAGGTGATAAGATAGACTCATCGTACGAGGGAAAAATGTTTTATTTTAGTATAACGCAAACAGACGGTTCCGATGAATACGTATCGCATGGTGAGCTGCCGAGTAGTTTGGGTAAAGTGCTAAGTACAATAACACGGGATGAAAAAAGGTTTACGGCGCATAGAAAGAAAATAGAGAATGAACGAGCTGAGGATGAGAGAGTTGATGCCCGCCGTAGACGTAGAAGGTTATAGTCTTAGAGATTATTAATTTAAACATAGCCCTTGTAGTAAATCTTCAAACCTGCTTCTAAAATTAATAAAATCTACAAAGTCTGTTTATTATTTGAGTTTATCTCATTACCCGTAAAAGATTATTGTTCGAGCTTGTCGAGAACTGTTTTGATGAAACTTCTCGACTCGTTTACACTCGCTCGAAGAATAAAGATAGGCTCTGAATAGTTCTAGTGTTCGAGTTCGAGCTGAAACTTTTTTTGATTAAATGTCACTTTTTTAAAATGATCAAAGAATCCATATCTTCCAAGGATTGGAATTTTATGATCGTAGCTGAAGTTGGTAAAAGTTCGAAAGCTGTATCCATTAACAAAAATCTTGACAGGATGTTTGTAGGCAATAATGCCAACATTTCCAATACCTATGTGGGTTGTCTTTTCTCCTTTTTTGATATTTAATCCTAAGTTTTCACCAATAAGCGCCGGCATTAGATTGAAATCCGCTCCTGAATCAACAAAACAATTAATAGGATCAGGATACATTTTATGCTGCGCGCTCAAGCGTATGGGTACAATGGGACTAAAAATACCGATGAGTTTCTTATTTTCAATAGAAGGCCTTACGAAGTAATCGAACTTAATTACCGGCATTGCAGAGAGAGAGCCGCGTCAATTGGTGGAACATAATGAAGGACTCCTCCTGTGATTTTTTTGGCTTCTTGTTTTTTGAGAAGGGTTTTGAGATCTTTTCCTACAGCCAGGATTTTATTTTCACTTTTGGACAAAAGCACATAGCTGTTTTCGTGCTGAGCGAGTTCCTGCAAAAAAGCTTTGTTAATAGATTTATTTTTCATAATTCTTTAAATAATTATAGCACTTGTAGTCTGTTTGGTAAACTGTTATAATACAGACAATAAGAATTAAGAAAGCAATTTATGCCGCTTAGTACTACACAGAAACAGGAAATTATAAATGAATACCAGACAGCAAAGGGAGACACCGGAAGTCCTGAGGTGCAGATAGCGCTTCTGACCAAAAGAGTCACAAGACTTGCTGATCATCTCAAAGATCACGCACATGATGTGCATTCAAGACGCGGACTTCTCTCAATGATTGCAAAAAGACGCAGACTTATTAACTTCCTTAAAAAAGTTGATGAGAAAAGAGTCGGAGAAATTCTGAAAAAAATCGGAATGAAAGACTAAGCTACGAATTAGTTCGAATTGTGTAAAGCATTTTAGATATTTGTAGAAATTCGCATATTAGGTTATAATTACTAGATTGGATAGACATGCGAATTACTACGAATACTTCTAAATTTTAAAAATGTATTTGCATCGATTTGTAGCCACAATATAAATGACAAATAAAAAAACCTCAGTAAGTATAGATTTTGGTGGAAAAACACTAACCCTTGAAACAGGTCAACTTGCCGTGCAGGCAACAGCATCCGTTTTTGCCAGACTTGGTGACACAGTTGTTCTTGCAACGGTTGTAGGAGGCGGAAGCAGGCCTGATATTGATTACTTCCCACTTAGCGTTGACTATGTCGAGCGTCTGTATGCGGGTGGAAAAATAAAAGGCAGCCGGTGGGTAAAAAGAGAAGGCCGCCCATCCGACGAAGCAATTCTCGCAGGCCGTCTGATTGACCGCTCGATCCGCCCGCTTTTCCCAAAAACTTTCAAAAACGAAGTCCAGGTGATTGTAACAATACTATCAGTAGATTCTGAAAATGAAGCTGACATCGTGGCTCTGAATGCCGTATCAGCTGCTCTTGCTATCTCCAAGATTCCATGGAATGGACCTATTGCAGCAGTAAGAATGGGGTACATAGAAGAGGCTGAAGGAAAAAATGGGGCTTTTCTTCCCAACCCAACAACAACAGAAGCAGAACATTCAATACTTGATATAGTTGTCTCACAAAATAAAGACAAAACAGTCATGGTTGAGTCAGGCGCACTTCAGGTGTCTGAGGACATTGTCGCAAAAGCCGTTGAAAACGCACACGTAGAAACACGAAAAGTCCTCGCAGGCATTGAGGAATTCGTTAAAAAAGTAGGACAGAAAAAGCTGGAAGTCGTGGAAGATACCGCGTTGGCTGATGCAGTAAAAGTATTTGAAAAATCCTACAAAACAGAAATTGCAGCTTTGATCAAATCCCGCGTCAGCAAAGAAGGAGCAGGCGATGAGACAGCAGAACTTATAAAGACCGTAGTTGATGCACAAAAGGCAAAAGATCCTGAGGCAGAAGTTGATAAGAAGCTTCTTGCTAAAGCGCTTGAATATGTGATGTTCAAGACCATCCGCTCAGAAACTGTAAGTAAAAAAAAGCGGGTTGATGGGAGAAAACTTGATGAACTTCGCGAAATCAATACAACAGTTGGGATTCTTCCAAGAACTCATGGATCAGCACTTTTTGAGCGTGGAATCACACAGGCGTTAAGTATCGCTACATTGGGCTCACCTAGACTTGAACAGTTAATTGAATCAGCAGAAGGTGAGGAAATAAAGCGCTATATCCATCATTATTCAGGGCTTCCCTATTCTTTTGGCCAGGCAGGCAGAATGGGATTCACCTCAAGACGTGAAATAGGACACGGCGCACTTGCAGAGCGCGCACTTAAAGCTGTTATCCCATCACAAGATGTATTTCCATACACAATACGGGTTGTGTCTGAAGTACTTTCTCAGAACGGATCAAGTTCTATGGCATCAACTTGCGGTTCAACACTTGCTCTTATGGATGCAGGCGTGCCAATCACAGCACCTGTTGCCGGAATTTCAATTGGCATGATGTCTGATGGTAACAAATACGTATTACTCACAGACATTATCGGGCTTGAGGATTTTTCAGGTGATATGGATTTTAAGGTAGCCGGAACTGAAAAAGGAATTACAGCAATTCAGCTTGATGTAAAAATAGACGGGCTTACTGACGCACAAGTTGTTGAGATACTTGATCGCGCACGAACAGCTCGGATGGAGATTCTTAAAAAAATGCTTGCATCTCTTCCGGAGGCAAGAAAAGATGTCTCAGAATACGCCCCAAAAATTGAACAGATTCAGGTACCTGTTGACAAGATTGGTGAAGTAATCGGGCCGGGCGGCAAGAATATAAAAGCGATTATTGCACAGACAGGTGCAGACGTTGATATTGATGACAATGGAACAGTAAGTATTTCAGCAGTTTCTGAAGAAGCAGTACGCTCAGCAGTTGACTGGATATCAGGCATGACACGGGACGTGACAGTTGGTGAAGAATTTGAGGGAACAGTAAAAAGGATTCTTCCATTTGGCGCTTTCGTTGAATATCTACCGGGGCGTGAAGGAATGGTACATGTTAGTAAAATGGCAAGAGGATTTGTCAAAGACCCAAGTGAAATTGTAAAGGTCGGCCAGACTGTTAAGGTAAAAATCGAAGAACGTGATCAGCAGGGTAGAATAAATCTTTCAATGCTTTTTGATGGGGATAATAATGATCAGCCACCGGGAAATATTGAAAAGTCTGAGGGACAAGACCAGGGAGGATCACAAGGCGGACAGGGTGGTTTTCAGTCAAGACCACGCTCAGACCGTCCAGCATACGGCGGAGGACCCTCCAATTCGGCGGGCAGGCAGGACAGATCTTTCAATAGACCATCAGGTGGAAATACTTTCAACCGCGATTCCAATCGCGATTCTGCTCCAAATAGATCAGATCATCCCTTGTCACAAGCATTAAGACGCGAAAGTGCTCAGGCCCGCAATCCACGAGGGAGTGGAAAATTCGGCAGCCCCAAAAAAAGATTTAGCAGGTAATTATCCAGCTGCTTCCCAGGGTTAATTATATAATTATTTAAGATGATATTATGTCCAATATACCTGTATATTAGTCATAGATCTCTATCTTGAAGTTCTTTGCTCACATATTGGATTTTGACTGCATCGTGAGATCAAAAGGTTTTAAAGTTGATTCAACTTTTTTCCAGAACTGTTTTGTATTTTCTCTTTTTGCGATCTTTTGTAGCATGGATTTATATACTTTTCCTCCCTTTTTCCAAATGTTTTGATGAACACGGATAGTTTCACGACTCATCCCAAGAACAATTTTTATTTCAGAAGCTTTGTAGCTATTCTCAAGCATCATGTGAAGCATAAGACGTTTTATGAGCATTGCTTTTTCCTCATCAGTCATAAAATCGTCAAAAAACATCTCAATATCTTTAAAAGATTGGAGCGAAGAAATCAAAAATG
>DATLNW010000035.1:0-2468 GCA_035536575.1 Lysobacterales bacterium | reverse complement strand
GGCCTCAATATTGTCATGAATACTGGTGACTTTTTTCTTTATGTAAAAAACAAGAATTATTATCCCGATCAGAAGAAGTAAGCTGATTGACATAAATATGATGCCCATCAAATAATATGTGTCCTGCAAATTCATGATGGTATCATAACAAATTCACCTGCAATTGTCACTAAAGTATGATAATATTCAGGAAAGAAAATTTATGGCAGCAAAAAAGGCAAACCTCAGTGTAAAAGATAAAGTCGACCATATGCTTGACGAGATCCGGGTGGTTCTCCCCGGAACCCAAGCTCTTCTTGGTTTTCAGCTCGCAGCTTTTTTCTCAAACGGTTTTGAACAAATCCCATTGTTCCTTCGGTATATGCATCTGGTGAGTCTGGGATTTATATTGATATGTATTATGCTTCTTATGACACCTGTTGCATATCATCAGATAGTCAATAGAGGGGAAGATACAGAAAAATTTCACTCTTTTTCAAGCAAAATTTTGTTGCTGACGCTTGTCTTTATGGGCTTGGGACTTGCAACAGATGTTTATGTGGTCACACATATTACGACTAAATCCAATGACATTTCTCTATATGCCTCTCTAATTCTTCTTCTAGCTTTTAACCTTTTCTGGTTTGGATTTACTTTGTTTAAAAGAAACGGAAAGTAATCCCCCGCCAATCAACCCGATTGCCCCGCCGAGTATCGCTCCCCCAACGACGTCTGTCATCCAGTGCTCCCCCAGATAAACGCGCGAGACGAACATAACAGCGTTGTAACCGAAAATTGCCAAAACCAAACCTATCTTCAACCATTTAGAAATCTTACTTTGCAGAATTAATACCATTAAAATAACAGACAGGAATAATGTCCGTCCTGCGTGTCCTGAAGGGTAGGAGAATTCTGAGCGCACATGAAATTGCGGGAAATTCATAATCCGCTCAGTTCTAAGAAGAAACTCAGGAGGAGGTGGATGATTGACAAAAAATTTGCCAAAAAGCTCGATAAAGTGAAATCCTACATACAAAACCATCGTCGAAATCCCGGCTATAAATTTTCTGGAAAACGCTAGTATTAGGATCAGAACAATTGTTGATATTTCAAATTTACCTATATCACTAAATATTGAAAATATACTATCAAGTCTTCTTGGGATATTGTCCTGCAACCTGACAGTGGCATTGAAATCCAAATTTGTAAACAGGTTTTTGTGGACTAGGAATGAAAAAAGTATGAAGAGAAAAAATAAAAAAACTCCTGAAAAAAAGAATATCTTATTCCGGGACATTTATCCAGTATACAAGAAATTAAGAAGCTTGGATAGAAATATTTTTCGGATCAAATGCGGGAATGTTTTTCGATGCATCTAAAATTTCAATCCCTATTACCTTACCATTCTTATCTTCATCAAACACAACAAAATCAGACATTTCCCGGCTTACTTCATATTTACCTTCTGCCAATTGTATATACATAGCATCAACTTTTGAATCGTAAAGTATCTTCATAACTCTTTAACTTAACTGATATCCCTACCAATATTTTATCACATTTCCAGCGGCCGTAAATATTGTGATGGATTTAAGGCTAGATTCCGAAATATTCTTTGTAAATTTGCTCATTATCAATACCTGTAACTTTCAACACCTGGACTTCCTCCCCCACTCCAAACATTTGCTTGAGATACTCGATCTCATCTTCACAAACAAACGGAGTCAGATAAATACTCTGCTGAAGCTTCAAGAATCTCATATTTTTCAAAACTTCCCTGAAAAAATTCCGCTCTTTTTTTCTAAATTCTGATATATCATAAATGATCAATCTCCACTTCCCATCAGTTTTTCTCTCGAGCTTCATATCATTAAGATTAAACTGCAATAATTTTCGCTTTCCCTTCTCCGTTATCGCAACTAGCCCGTCTTTTATTTCAATTGTTTTTTGTTTCTCAAGCCGCTTTATAATTTGCTTTAATCGCCATAAGTTAAATTTTTTCCACTCCTTGGTGTCTTTTTCCTGTTTATACTTTTTAAATTCTCTTAAGGCAATGGCCGCCGCACCCGGCATAATAAGACTGGCTGCCAAAACTGTTCCTCCTCCTAATAATTTTAGAATGTCGCTTACTTTCGGATCAACCTTATCTTTGTCGCTTACCATTCTTATCTGTAATAATATCACAAATCCTGCGGCCGTGTAATTTGTGATGGATTTGAGCACGATAAATTAATTTTCCATAAACGAGGGTTTATATTTTGAGTTCTTTGAGGAAGGCGCGGAATTCCGCACTTATATCTTCATGCTCAAGGGCAAATTCTACAACAGTCTTCATGTATTCCAATTTATTCCCGGTATCATAATACTTCCCGTTCTCGACCTCGCATGCATAGACCGGATAGCCTGTTTTGATAAGCTGATCAATGGCTTCCGGTAGATAAATCTCACCACCTGTTCCCGGCTTTTGATCTCTTAAGATTCCAAAAATT
>DATLNW010000034.1:0-3486 GCA_035536575.1 Lysobacterales bacterium | reverse complement strand
GGGGGACTTGAATAATGATAATGTAATAGATATTACTGATTTTAATTTGGCCCTCCCTTGCTACCAGGATAAAAGATGCCAAACTGCTGACATGATTGACTTTAACGACGATGGAGTCACAAATGTTATTGACTATAATATATTCCTGGCTTCATTCAAGCGCTTGCAAGGAGACTGAGACATTGTTAATGAATCATGAATTTTCTGCCCAAACAAAAAGCTCAAATATCTCTCATAATACTGTTTTTAGTGTCATTTTTCTCACCGCTTAAAATTTTCGCTCAAACAATTACTCCCGCAGATGTCCAACCTACAGCGGTTCGGGAGCAAGCAACTCCTCTTCCCACGCCATCAGGCCAGGTGATAAGTCTGATTTTCAAAGTTCCGGGAATTGGAGCGGAGGGTGAAAATGGCAGTCCGCGTAATGTCACAAGAACAGTAAGACTTTATTTTTTCAGCCCGGATATAAATGTTGAGGATACCACAACCACACCAATTGGATCGGTTGAAACAAGTGTAGAGTTTGATTCGGATACGCAAAGCTTAACATATGGAAAATTTACTAACCTTAGTATAGATCTAGGAAGTAAGATCCCTGATGGGAAATACCAAATTGTATTTAAAATGGACCAGGCCCTCTCAAAATTGATAAAGGAGGACGCAGTAGATATTGGTGGAAAAATATTTGACATAAGCAATTCGTATACGCGCGCTGTTGTAATTGATGGCCAAGAAATAATAATAGGGGACATTCATCCCAGCGTAAAAGGGGATAATGTCATGGACATAAATGACTATAACGAGTTGGTTAGTTGCTTTGGTACAAAAGCTGAAAGCTTAACATGTCTGGACAATAAAGCAACAGATCTGAATGATGATGGAAAAATAGATGGAGTTGATTACAATTTAATGTTTGGAAGCTTTAAGATACTCCTGGCGCAGGGAAAGCCAGTTCCTGACTTCATCCTTCCCAAGCCCACATCAAAGCCTACTCAAGCAGTTGCAAAACCATCTGTTTCCCCAACACCCAAAAAAACTGTTGTTAGAAAGGCATCGACACAGGAAAAAGGGGGAAGTATAGTGCTGCCGATTATAATTGCGTTACTGGTTATTGGTATAGGTGGAATTGCATTTTGGAAGCGTAGAAAAACTCTTGATTTTTTAAGTAAATTACTGCACAAGAATTCTCCTCCTCCGGCAGATATAGCACCTGAAGCTGATACTCAGCCAACGCCGGCTACCTCAACAGATGAAGCAGTGGATAAGGAATACTTCGTCAAAAAACAAACTGAGGATACTATAAATAATACGACTGTGCTAACACTGACTGATGACAATGGTCCAACCCTTGGTTATTATTCTGGGAAAGATGTAGCTGACGGCTTTTTCCATGTTAAGGGAATTTTGAAAAAAGAAGGGGATAAGGTATTTATTGACGTATCTGAGATGACACCTGTTGAACAGGTTGCCTAGTACGTGCTGTTAATGTTTGGGATGCTGCATCTCCCAGTAGCACAAGCTTTACTTCTGCTTTCGTTGCGTGCTCTTCAGGCTTTGGTCTTACTCTAACTGCTGTTGTAGATCTGACAAGTGACTTAATGGCGCTTAATGAATTTATTTTCTGTAATTTCTCAATAGCAGCTTTCAGCGCTTCCAGCGATCCGTCTTTTCCTTTCTTTCTCACTATCTCGCTAAGTAATGACGGATCTTGATTCATTGGAAAGCGTCCTGCAACTTCTTTGCCGTTGGCAAATTTACCGAGTTTCATTTTTTCAATTACCCGCTTTATCGCTAGAATTGCTTTAAGTCGCTTATCGTTCACATCCCCGTCAACCTCAAATTCTACTTTTTTCTCTTCAACTTGATGTTCGGATTCTGTTTTCTTTTCAATCATATTGGCAGTAAAAACGATAACCTCAGCTGGGTTAACTCTTTCTGCAGACTTTATAGCAATAAGTTTCTTTGTCTCAGTTACCAGAGTTGAAAATGTCTTATTTCTTTCTTCCTGATCTTTTTCTTCGTCATCAATTGTCCTAACACGACGCAATCCGGGGGATACCATCAATTTCCTTGCAATCAATCGGTTACTGGCTGTCAAACGCTCCGGAACGGGTAGCAAGACTGGTTGAGCAACTTTAATTTCAGGTTGAGTCAAAATGGGCAACTCAACCTTGGCTTTTAGTCTTTCAGCATTCCCAACGCGGGGCGGGGGTATTATGGTCTGCTTCTCCTGAACTGGTGTTATTTCTTTTCGCTTTGCTGACACCACGAAAAGCATGCGCATCGCCTTTTCGCCATCTGAGATTTTTTCTCTTGCCTTGATAGGCATTATCTCTCTTGGCCGGGATAAGTCGAGGAACCCAACTCTATTTATGCTGGGCTTTGCCGGTCCAATTTTCTCTATTTCAGGTTTGGGTGCCTCAATGTGAGGCTTTGAGGGTCTTGCAGGTCTGCGGCGATGGTTATGTCCCACCCTTTCTATTGGTTGACTCGTTCCTGTAGAAGGTTCTCTTATAACGTTTGACTGTATTCCTGCAATCGGTCTTTCTACTCTTGTCGGAACATTAGAAAAAGAGACAGGCTTTAACATCCCTACAGTTTTTTCGGCAAGTGGATTTGAGAAAACATAGTCCTTTGAAGTAAATGCACGGGTGGGGCCGAGGGATCTTCCGACTGATAAAGTGGGGATTTTAGCTGCAGAAAAACTCGCACCGCGCTCGGTACTACCTGGTCCTCGGCTTATGGTGCCTACTGATCCTATAGATCTTGCTACACTTATTGATCGTCCTGCTTCTTTCATAAAAATCTGGCTCCTTTGTTTTAAGCATATGTAGTGATATTTTAATCCTTAACCGCTAAATATGCAATCCTCTTACCGGAAGTATAGTAGAAAATGTGTTTTTGAACTTGACATTAACTTTACAAAATATATATGACATTTTAGAAAATAGTTGTAAGCTTGTTGAAATTTTGTAAGGTAAAGGTCAAGTTAGATTTCAGGTTTAAACATATAATGTAATTCAAATAGAGGCAATATCTATGAACAAACAATCCCTTACATGGCTGGAGTTACTCTTGGTCAAAGAAGACCGAAAGCAAAATCCTGTTGAAAAAATATCATTCTTCAAGAAGATTTTGCTGAGCTTTTTCTTCTAAGAGCATTGAGTTGTCGATTTCGCCAATCTCAGGCAGATTAGTGACAATTGTCTTTAGCTCGCCGTAAAAATTTAAAGTATTGTTGCTTAATTTTTCAATTGTTGACTCAAGCTTTTTCCAGCGTATGATTGTCGTTTTCTTTTCTGAGTCAAGCGTTGACTTCAGAGAACTTACTCCATCAAAGTGAGCTTGCATTCTGTGCTTGAATGAGTCTCCCATCATGTAGTCACGGAGTTGCCCCCATTCTTCCTCAGTATGATCGGTTGAGGATTTAACAGAGGCAATTGTCGTAATTAAAAATCTCACATATCTGCAGATATTGATAGCGTG
>DATLNW010000033.1:0-12928 GCA_035536575.1 Lysobacterales bacterium | reverse complement strand
AAGAACCTAAAAGGGTGGGGGAGTCCAAGCTTGGCGATGAAGCTTAAGTCGTAACAAGGTATCCCTAGCCGAAGCTGGGGATGGATCACCTCCTTTCTTTTTTTTAAGAACAGGGGAAGACAGGAAACTTTTTCAAATAGTCCTACGCGTAAAGCTACGGACTAGGTGAACGAGGGAAATGTAGCCACAGATGAAGTGAGTAGCGTCTGGTTTTATCCGCAAACCTGAGCAATCGGGAAACCTAACACTTAGTTAGGTCACTTAGGATAAGATAATTTCTACTCTCGCTCTCCTACCACATCTTGGTTTTTAAATTTTAAAGTGCTTGTCCCTCGACGTCCGCCAGCTGGCGGACGCAGTGGGATACTTAAATTAACCCCGCACTGCAAGAGTGCAGGGGCAAGCAAACAATCCCGCTAAAAGGCGGGATTTTTTGCACTTAGTCGTGTTCAGCTACATAACCTTAGTTTAGAACAGTAGATTTTTGGCAGACTATGTGATATAGTCCGATTTAGTTATGAGAGAAAAGTCAGGTCGCATAAGAACAGAGGGATTTGATAAATTTATTTCCGCAACGTCTGCTATAAGAGAAAAGCTGTTGCCTTATAAAGGTCTTATGCCGGTAGAGCGATTGTTAAAGGAACAGGAACTCGCAAACCGTAGAGCTGAGCAGAGTTTCCTATATGAAAGCGGAGCGGTAGATGCCCTAAAAGTGGTGGCGGGAAAACTTCCTGGTGACTGGGGAGATGTGAAGATTGGAATTGCGAAGCCATCTGCAGATAGGCCTATGGACGTAGTGTTGAGGTTTAACAGACATGCATTGTTCGATGAATTGGACTGGGATAGTGTTGTGGTCGGAGTTGCCTCGGAAGGTGAGAAAAAGAGATTAATGGTAAGTGGTGTTTATATGCTGCCAGTAGGAGAAGAAGGTTTGCAAGATGTAGTTCAGGAAGCAGTGCAAGCTCCATTACGCAGGACTCACTTCGCTGTACATACCCGCCCCGAACAAGTAGGTCCATACAAGAGTGAAATAAAAATGAAGGGAAGAAAGAGAATCAAATTTTCAAGGTCGAAAAAAAGTTAGACAAAAAAGCAAAATTATTCCCGTGTAGTGGCGGGATTTTTTGTGCCAAATTCTAATTTCGTGTCTATTTCCATCACAATTTCTACGGCCGCTGGAAATGTGATGATTTATTCATTTTCAACTTAGAATGACAACTTTTAAATCCGATCGGCTTATAAAGATGTCAAGGTAAATTTGGATCCCCAATCCCAACTTCGCTACGGCTTCGTTGGGTGAGGCAGGTCGGGGATGACATTTAGATTGGTGGGAGTTATAATAGAGCTATGGTTAAGCAACTAATTCCAGAATATATAACTCAGTATTTTTGGGGGGATAATCTTGAAGAGTTGGATATAGAGAAGAATAAAAAGTATATTGTAGAGACTCTTTTGGAAAGAGGGGATCAGCGGGCCATAAAGTGGGTTTTGCAAACTTCGGGAGCAGAGTCAATCAAGAGTATTCTGCCGGATATAAAACTTAGTAAAAAATCTGCTAATTTTTGGAATATATATTTTTCCTAATTTATGGATTTTTATCTCAAAACCGTTCCCAAGTCAACGCAAGCTGTACTCGAAAGTCTGAAAAAAGTTAGCGAAATCCAAACTTTTTACCTAAGCGGTGGAACTGCTCTCTCGCTTCTATTGGGACACCGTGAATCTGAAGATCTAGATTTTTTCAGCAAAACAGAATTTCAGCCCCAAGTTTTGCAGCAAAAGCTGCTGCAATGCGGTGTTTTGGAGAATGTTCAGATCGCAGAAGGCACGCTTAATCTCTACATAAATAAAGTAAAGCTCCAATTTCTACATTATCCATACGATCTTTTGGAAGATTTGACCCAATGGAAAGGCATATATCTGTCATCAGTTACGGATATTGCCTGCACCAAGCTTATCACTATTTCTATGAGGGGCAGCAAAAAAGATTTCGTAGATTTATATTTTATCCTGCAAAAGATGTCACTCGAAGAACTATTTGAAAAATTAGAAGAAAAATATCATGATGTGCATTATAATTATCCCCATATCCTTAAATCCCTTGTATATTTCGAGGACGCAAATTTACAACCAATGCCAAGGATGCACATTTCCGTAGATTGGGAGCAGGTCAAAGTATTTATCCTGCAACAAGTAAAAAAGTTCACATTCTGAGCCCTGGCGGGATTTTTTGCGCCCAAAATGGACACTTGATCCAACAGATCTCATAGCATATAATATCGTTCTATGGAAAGATGCATTCCAACGCGCGCAGTCGCTGAGCAATTGAAGAAAGTTCGGGATTTTATCGATAATAGAACTATTAAAAAAATTGATAAAATGTCCAGACGGCGTGGCGTAAAAGAACATTCCCTCGCAGACAATAGGAAACTAACAATAGAAAAGGCATTCATGGAAAAGGCTAGAGAATGGGATTCAGGACCAATTGTGCGCGTACTCAAAAAAGTAAGGACTGGAAGCGTAAACCGCGTAGAAGAGCGTCAAAAAAATGAAGGTTCCCTTTAACTTATTTTATTTAATCCCCAAATAGCTTGTCCGTGCGCACAACCTGTGGTAAAATTGTGGGTACGGTCGCGTCAAACGCGACTGTCGCTCAGCTTGGCGCGGTGGCGAAGTGGTTAACGCAGGAGTTTGCAAAACTTCCATGCAAGGGTTCGACTCCCTTTCGCGCCTCAACGGAATTGAGAAGTAAGAAGCATGAATTAAGAATTAAGGGATTTTGACGGAGAACGACGAAAGAAAAAAAAACTTAATTTTAATAGTTATTTCTTACACAATTTTTAATTTTTTCCCTTATAATCTAGAATCGACCGAAAGGAAAAATATGGCAGGAAAAGAAGGATTGCAACAAGAAAACAAAGGAGCAGTTGAGCAGTACAAGGGCTTAAATAAGCTAACAAGAAATATTGCCCTTGGTGTTGCCGGTGGTGCTGCTGTAGTTGGAGCGGGATTTTTGGTAATGCCTGCGCTTTTGTGGGCGGGCGGGGATCAAGTTCAAATAAAGGCAATAGACAAGTATCAGAATTGGAGGAAAGAAAAAAAAGCAAATAAATTAGCTAAGTCAGGAAAGATATATCCTTAGAGTATGGCAAATCAAGAAAAAAAATTAGGAGAAGGGACGATGGAGGCTGTTAGGAATGTGGGCGTTGTAATTGGAGTTCTTGGAATTATTGCCGCACTCGCAGGAATGCGTATCGGGGGAGATTTATTTGTAAAAGGCGCTGCAGTGGGCGCGGCTGGTGAGGTTGGACGAAGAGTAGTCGGATCTGGTAAGAAATAGGGCAATTCATGTATAATATACACTGAGACATGGACAAAGAAAAAGAAGTAAGTGTGGATTTTACCGGGTATAGCGAGAAGAAGCTTGCCAAAGCGACTGATATGGTGCCCGGGCAGTGGAAGAACGTCTCCCGTACCCCAGTATTCAAAAAAAAGCCAATTGAGAAGAAAAAGCTTAGAAAGTAAATAACTCTCCCCATTCTGAATTCCAACAATCTGTGGTAAAATAGGTAAATTGGGTGCTTAGTTCAGTGGCTAGAACGCTTTCCTGATAAGAAAGAGGTCAATAGTTCGATTCTATTAGCACCCACATTCTATTTACTTACACAATTCTAAAAATCCTCAACTATAATCTTTAATATGGAAAAGCATTTGAAAGCTGCTGAGCAAATCGCCAATTTTTTGGATGGAAAATTTAGATTTTTTAAGCTCAAATTTGGGATGAATGGGATATTTGGTCTTATTCCTGTTGTTGGGGATTTTCTTGTGTCTTTCTTGTCCCTTTATCTTGTCTGGATTGGCTTGCGAATGAAGCTACCAGCCTCAGAAATTTCCAAAATGCTCTCAAACATTATGACCAACTTTCTGATAGGATTGGTACCGGTAATCGGGGACTTTGTTGACTTTTTTAATCATGCCAATCTCAAAAACCTCAAAATATTACAGCAACATGCAAAGGGGCAAGTAATTGAAGGAAAAATAATCTCCTCTACTGCGGTATGACGACCCATTCCACTTTATAGCTTTGAAGTGTAATTCCCATTTCCGATTTAAGCCTATTTTGTATCTCGCTTTTCATTTGGGCTACATTATCGCCCGTTTTGGGATAAAGCCTGCCCACAAATGACTTTTTGGGAAGATCAAAATAGATGTAGTATTTTTCAGTAGTCAGGGGAAGTTTTCTAATCCATGGATAATCAGCAGCATAATTTTCCTGAAACTCAGAGTATTCCTGATCCGACTCTTTGGCCTCATCAATGGCTTTTTGCAATTCAACCGACACGGTTGGAGTTGGGGTAGGCGCAACCGCGGGGTTTGGCTTATCGTCACCTTTTTGATTTGATAAAAAAAGAATAGATACGAGAAGCAAAGGCAGAAGAATTAGCAATACAATAAGAGCAATTACCCATTTTTTCCTCAAAATCTGCCTCAAGCTGCTTGACTCAGAAGGTACAGGATTATTATTTATTGATTGATCAGTCGGTTCCATAATTTAATAATACCTTATATATGACATCCAAAGCCAATTACGCCACTGGTGCTTGTTTGGTTGGTCGATGTATTTTGTATACTCCAGCCGGCCACAGGAAATCTATCAATATACATGCGGGAGCCTGATTGAAGAATTGAGATGACACCATCTCCGCCCGGTGTGAATAATTCAAGCCTGTTGACGATCCCGATGTGGTAGCCTGAGCCTGTTTTTAAGAACATCGCGCATCCTGTCAGATCGCGTTGCCCATTCCCAAATGCCTGAACAACTGAGGGGCTATACGGCACAAATACATACCCGGGAGGAGGTGACTGCCACCAGTTGTACAAACCGGTCGGACTGACGTGCGCAGAGTTTGTTTTGGAAAGTTCCTTAAATCCGGCCAGATTGAAGGCGTCAATTACAAAGTAAGTTGAGACATAGCCACTTGATGGACCGGTAGTGTGACAGGAAGTCGTAACTGAGCGTGTCAAGCTATCCCGTGTTCCTTTCATAACCTGCGGCAGCGCAGCAACGAGCTTGTGTGCCTGATCGATTATTTTTCCACATGGTCCTGTTGCCCCACCCACACCAAATGGGACGATATGACTGCTTGAGTCATCACACATATCAGGATCCTGATCATCTATGCAGTAATGGTTTGCAGGAGGGTTAGGACCGCCAATGATCGGGGGTTTAACAGGAATTTTGGTGCCGGGTGGCAAATTGGGCGGAGTAGTAGGATTATTAACTGGTGTATTAGTTGGAGAGTTAGTTGGAGGATTAACAACCGGTGCTTGAGGAGTTGTCCCCGGAGGAAGTGTCGCAAAAGGAAAAGTGTGCAATTGAAGAGATTTCTTTTGATCGCCACCCGGGGTTGGTGTTATTGGCTGAACAATAGTTCCCGGTGGTGGAACTTGTGCCCGGCTCCTGAAAGTATTAGTCATTCTTAACGCCGGAATAAGAACTACCAAAAGGACAATTCCACTTAGAAAGAAAAGACCAAGTATTTTCGTATTCTTTCCCATAGATTATTTATAACACAATTTGTAAAGATATGTTATCATAATAATTATGACTGATAAAGATGAGACATTTATCACTATTGTCGGATGTATGGATGGGCGCGTGCAGCAGCCTCTATCTGATTTTGGAAAGAAAAATTTTGACGCTCAGTACGCAGATACGATTACAGAAGCAGGTCAAGTTGGTGTATTAACAAATATTCTAACTGACGAGTTGCGATACGATCTCAAGACTAAAATAGATATTTCACTTGATAAGCATAAATCCAAGGGCATTGTGGTAAGCGGCCATCAGGAATGCGCAGGACACCCGGTTGATGATGCAACGCACATAGAAGACGTAAGAAAATCAGCTGCGATTATCCAGGATATGGTCGGGCCGTATGTGTCTGTTGTTGGTGTTTTCGTTTCGCGCTCTGGAGATGGCTGGAAAGCTGAGGAAGTTTAATCCTATTGTACTATCGCAGCTGAAGGGGTGGCAACAGGGATAAAAAATGAGGGTTTAATAACGATAGTTGCGCCGATTGCGTACTTCAGTTCCACCACTTTTGAGTTTTGCCTTAGAGAGGTTTTTTGCAAAAATTTTATCTCTGTAGATTTCTTAATACCGTAATTCACCGGAGTAAAATTAATAGTAGCTATTCTATTTGAGGCCGAATTTACCGATTTTCCGCTAATTGCATAAGATATTCTGCCATTTTTATAATCAATTTTTTCTAGTGGTATTTCAGGCTCGATAAAATAATCACCTGGTAAAATACTGACGCTGTAAAGTGCAGTTGGGTCATAAGCTATCTCAAGTTGTACTATAGTAGGCTGGGAATTGGTTTCTAAAATCACCTCTGCCGAAGTTATTGCTGAAGAAGTCGCGATCAGGGTGTTTGGCAAAAAGGAGAGGGAAGCCTCAAGCGGCTGATTGGAGACTACTTTTTTCCTACTGAATTGAGGATAGGTAGCGCCCTCTTGATTAAAGAAAAATTTTATGTACGCCAGGTTGCAAAGAGCGAGAATAAAAACTACTAGGACCAAAATTAGCTTTTTTGACATAACGTAATTGTATTAGAGGTAGAACTTACTGTCCACTTTGAGATGTTAACTCTCTCAGGAAAAGATTGTAATCAAATTGATTTACAAAGCCGTCATCGTTGATGTCCGTAAGATCTTGTGAGGCAGGAGAGCAGGATACAGGAGGTAAAATATCAGAATAGCAGCCCATCAGGAGATTGTAATCTAATATATTCATCTTATTATCCTGGTTCACGTCACCTGCGATCATAGTTATTGTGGATACTTGTGTGGTTGCACCTTGAGTAATTGTTTGGACTCCCGGAGCAAGGCTATTTAGGAATTGGGTAGTTTTAAGCTTAACAGTATAAAATCCAGTTGCCAGGGGAATACCCGTATCTAGGGTCCCTCTAAAATTTCCGGCAATATCATTGAAGTTTATAGTTCCATTTTTTGTTAATACTAACTGATTTTGTTGGTTAAATATTTCAACAGTAATTTGTCTCTGGGGATGCAGAGGATTTGGGTTTCCTCCACTTGTTGGATTGGCCGCGTCTCCACCCTTCCCGATTCCATGGAGAAAGACAGTAAGAGATAATGTGCTTGAAACAGGTATTGGTGGGGATGTGGGGGTGGGTACTGTTGTTGGTGTTGGTGTGCTGGTTGGCGTTGGCGTAGGCGTTGGCGTAGGAGTGCTTGTTGGTACGTGTGGCGTTGGCGTAGGAGTAGGGACGTTAATAACTGAAATATATGCAGGTGTTGTTGTTGATAGTACATTTTCATTTGCATGATCACTTGATGCTACTGATAAAACCAATGAATTACTTCCAAAAGTTAGCATGGTTGTATTGGCACCTGTGGTTGCGATAGCAATAAAATTAACAGTACCAACTTTGGTTAATTGGGTAATTGCTTTGGTGGGGTCATTTCCAACAGAAACGGAGATGAGAATACGCCCATTTCTAACAATTGGACCTTCCTGCGTAGTTGGGAAAGCATCTACATTGACCACAAAAGGAGAGGATGTAGGCTGCAATTTCGTTGAATCATAAGGAATCTCAAGTTTTACAAGGGAAGGGCGATTATTGCCCGGCGTTAGCATTACGTCAAAGGAAACAGGCTGCCCGACGGTTTTTTGTAACGGTGCGGTTGCAGTTGTAGAAGGGACAAAATAAAGAGTTGTAGAAGCACTGGCACGGGAGCGGGTTTCCTGTCTTTGTTGGGAGAGAAAGACCACAGCGGGCAAACCGATTGCCAAAAGAATTAGTACCCCCCCTAAAAATAATTTATTTTTTAGACGGCTCATTTTTACTGACCGGGCTGATTGGCAATTTCACGCAGGAAGAGGTTGTAATCTGTTTGATTGGTCTTTCCATCATCATCCGTATCTGAGATTGCTTTTTTGGCCGGGTCGCTGCAGCTTGGAGCAGGCAATATATCTGTATAGCAGTCAATTAAGATGTTGTAATCAAGAATATTGAGTTTATTGTCATCATTGATATCTCCGGTTACCAGATGTACGGCAGGAAGGGCGCTTGCGCTGGCATTTGTGATATTTTGAATACCAGGTAAGCGGCGGATAAGATGACGATCAGTTCCAACTCTGATGTCGTATGAGCCTGCAGGTAGGGGAGCTGTTGTTTGTACACGGCCTTTGTAATTGCCGCTGGCGCTACTGTAATTTACCTGGCCGGATGCGCTTGAGATTAATTGATTATTAACATTGTAGATAAATGCTTTTGCGCTTAGTGTTTTGTGGAGAGGATTTTTGTTACTTAGGCTTGATAGTGTTTCATTTACATTATCTCCACTAGCTCCAATTCCGTGCAGGAATAATGTCAAGTTGAGACTTGTTACATTTCCGCCTGTCTCAGGAAGCTTGCGGTCATATGAATTAGGGTTATTGGCATTGCCATCAGTGTGGCAGATAGGATCCTCTATATCAATCAAATTATTGCCATTGTTGTCTTTGAGGTCATAACACGTATTGCTGCGCTCTCCGTCAATCTTCGGATCATATGAATTAGGGTTATTGGCATTGCCGTCAGTGTGGCAGGTTGCATCCTTTTCATCAATCAGGCCGTTATTATCATTATCAATCTTATCGTTGCAGCGCGACGGTGTTTCTGGGAGATTTGGGTTAAACGTGCCTGGATTATTTGGATTGCCATCAGTGTGGCAAATGGGGTCTCTTGTATCAATCAACCCATTATTATTGTTATCAATTCCATCACCGCAGGTATTAGTTTCAGGGAGATTAGGATCATAAGGGTTGGTCGGAATACCACCGATGTGGCAGATTGGATCTAAGCCGTCTATCAGATTGTTGTTGTTATTATCCAGCCCATCTGCACAGGTGTTGCCCTGTTTCTCAGGAAGATTAGGATCATAGGAATTTGGATTATTTTTATTTCCATCCGTGTGGCAAATAGGGTCTGCAATATCTATAAAATTATTTCCATTATTATCTATCCCATCTGCACAGGTGTTGCCCTGTTTGTTACCAAAAATCTTACCGGTTATTGCGTTACCGTTATCAATTGTGATCACATACTCATTTGGATTGACTGGCACAGTCTGTCTCCAGCCATTTTGGAGTACCTCTTTTAAGATATAAGAACCGTTGCAAAGACCAGTGATATTAAATCCGTTTGCATCACTCGTAAATGTTTGCGGGGTTGTAGAACCGGCCGGGAAGAGTTGCAAGGTCCATCCTGAAAGCTTGGCTTCTGCTGAATCATGGATCTTGTTGCTGTTGACGTCATTGAACACAAATCCACTTACTGAGCCCTTGGCTGAAATTTGGGAAATCTGATTATAGATGGAATTTAGCTGATCACCTGTTGGACTTGGGTAGTATTTTCCACCAGTTGAACTGGCAATTAATTCAAGGAAGTCAGCATTGATTGTCTGGCCAAGTCCGATTGTATAGAAGACAGTTTCATCTGCAGTGCGCCCGGCAATGGCTGCATCAAGTGCTTTTTGCTCAGGAATTGTGGTATCTGTAAATTGTCTTGTACCACCTTCTATGTAATTGGCCAAACCATCTGTTAAAAGAATTACGACCTTTTTTTGAGTGGATGTACTCCTTGCGATTTCTTGATTGGCCTTATTTATGCCGCACTCGGTACACGTACTTCCGCTGGCAATTAGAGTGTCAATTTGGCTTTTGACCGCTGCGAAGTTATTGGTCAAGCCACTCTTTACTACAGCTGTTGTGCCAAACGACACTAGCCCGACTTTGTTACGTGGGTCCGCTGCCAGTATATCAACGAAATTTTTAGCAGCTGCCTTGGCCTGGGTAATTTTATTGGCTGTTACTGCTGTGCTCATACTTCCTGAAGTATCAATTACGAGCATGACTTCAGTTGGATTGTTGGCACAAACAGTCGGTGGGGTTGGGCCAACTGTTGTTTGCGTAGTTCCCACTTGAAGATATGCAGGGATTGTATTTGAAACAACATTTTCAGTAGGTGTTGAAGAGGAGCTGATTGATAGCGCTTGGGTCCCGGTGCTAAAACCAACCTGAGATATTCCAGATGTGGATAAAGCTCTCAATGTCAGAGTACCTACTTTTGAGGGGGTTTGAATAGCTTTTGTGCCGTCAGCACCTACTGAAACAGCAAAAGAAACTTTTCCTGTTGAATAGGTAGGGCCTTGGATAGTGGTGGGAAAGACTTGTTGATTGACTTGAAATCCTCCATTATCAACCTGGAATTTTGTGGCATCATAGGAAAGCTCTGTTTTTAAAAATGACACTGCGTTTGCTCCCGGATCAATCATCAGATCAATTGAAACAGTGCTTCCTGGCTGAACGCTGATGGGGGATGTGGAAGCTGAAGGAGGGGCGAATGAGAGGATTACAGTTTGGGCCGCACGGGACCTGTCATTTGCTTGTTTTTGAGATAAGAAGACTGCAGCCGGTAGGCCAACCAAAACAAGGGCAAGTAGCCCCAGCTTAAGAAGTGGATTCTTTTTGAATAAAGACATATATCCATATTTAGCATAATTAATAAGGTAGAGCCATGTCAAGTGACAGAATGGGCTTATTTATAAACCATTACAGAGGATTGTCCGGCATTTCCTGCAGCATCATATGCTTTTATGGTAATATTGTGAGCTCCAAGAGGTGTTCTTTTCGTATTCCAGGTGTAAGAAATAGTATTTGAGTTGGTGTTAGATGTTTTCAGTACTCCGTTAATATACAATTCAAGTTTTGTGACTCTTATATTATCCGTTGCATATGCCGAAATATTCACACTTCTTACAATCCTTGTACCGTTGAGGGGTGAGGAAATAGTAACGGTGGGGTCATAAGTGTCAAGAACCGGTGGGGAAGTTGGGGTAGGTGTTGCGGATGATGAAACTGTTGGAGTAGGCGAGGGGGTGGAGTACGGCCCTATCTTTGCAGTTGATATAGTCAAACGGTCAATCCATAAATTGAGGGGATTTGTTTGCGCCGAATCATCAACCGCCACTATTCCATTGCGCAGGCGGGTAATCGGTACCCCGAAGTAGTTATGGGCAGTAGAGCTGCCTACCAGTGCGCCGTCCAGGTACACCTCGTTGAGAGCAACGCCGTCGGTCTGGCTGAACTTTTGGTGGACTTCCAGCCAATGCCAGGCACCTTCGCTGATGTCAAAAGAACCCATTAGAGAGGTCTCAGTGGCATCCACCCCGGCGTGTAGCCGGAACAGACGGAACCTCTTATCGCTCCACATCGAAATGCCTCCCCGGCTGTCATTAGCAGACGAGCCATAGTTATCCCAGCGCATCGGTACGAAATAACTTTGCATAGAATTCTTAAATCCGATTGGAAAATAGATTGCCTGTCCATACCAGATATCTGAGCCCTCAGTCCAAGGTGCCGTGAGTTCAAAAATTGTCCGGGCGTATTTATTTCCGGCAACACCCGGTATAGATGCTTGAGCGGATTTGCTGCCCTCATAAGCTTTATCAGTAGCGATTACAACAGAACTCGTGGAAGGGTTAACATTAACTGCCTGAAGCGTAGGATTTCCTGATTGAATCTGGCTAAAATCACCTGTCTCAAAGTCAGCATAACGAGTGGTATTTGGGGGCGCGGCTGCCTGGCTCCTGGTATTGGATTGATTCCGCGTCAAAAAGACAGTTACCGGAAGACCTATTAAAACAAGAACAAGTAGACTGAGTGGTACAAATGATTTCTTATTTTTCTTTTTTCGTGAAGCCATAATACTTATATTAGCGTAGATAATATATATGGAGTTTGTCAAGCAATATTCTTAATCTCCGCTTTGGACTGACAATTCGCGCAGAAATAGATTATAGTCAGCGCTGTCAACAATCCCGTTATCATCGGTGTCAATATTTTCAGAAGGCACATGGGCCTGGCAAACCTTTTTGTTAAATAGCGAATTTGCATCATCCACCGGAAGAGGATCAAGGGAACCATACCCGCAATCTAAATAAGCATTGTAATCCAGGATATCCAGAGAATTATCATTATTTGTATCTCCGGCGACAAGATCAATATCAGTGATTTGGTTATCCTTATTTGGTGTAATTTCGAAAATCCCCGGAATTCTTTTTCTAAGGTATCTTGGGGTTTTGACTTTTATGCTGTATTTTCCTTTAGTTATATTTTTGGCAAGTGCAATGCTTCCTTTAAACGCACCGGATGGTGAATCATAATTAATTGCCCCCGAAGCACTAGCGACAAGCCGGTTGTTAATATCGGACAGTTGCACCTCGAGTCTTCTTTGGGGATGAAGAGGGGTTTTGTTGCTGAGACTGCCGTTTTGTGGATTTGGATTATCACCGGTTGAGCCAATTCCATGAAGTAAAATAGTAAAGCTTGCAGTTGTCAGAGATCCACCAACCGGAGGGGTTACCGTGACAGTAGGAGGTGGGGTTACAGGTGGTGTTATTGTAATTGGTGGGCCTCCAATAGTGGGGGTAGCATTTGAGCTGCCACCGATTACGATTGTTGCAGGAGTTGTTGAGGCCAATACGCTTTGATATGCGTTATCGTTGGGTCCTATGGAAACGGCTTGAGTAAGGTTGGTAAAAGAGACAAGTGTTGATGTGCCATTTGTTGATCCGGCAGCTGTGAAATTGACTGTACCAACCTTGACTTTTGCTTGGATAGCTTTGGTGCCATCTGCTCCAATAGAAACGGTTTCACCTAGCAAGCCGCTAGCAAGTATGGGACCTTCAAGTATTGCAGGGAAGGCTTCTGTATTTAGCGTGAAAGGATTGGTTGTCGAAATGGTTAGTTTAGTGGGGTCATATTTTACCTGAAACTTTATTGAGGATACCATATTGACTCCCGGATCTACCATCATATTCAAAGCCACAGTGTCACCAACCTGCTTATTTATGGGACTTG
>DATLNW010000032.1:0-4186 GCA_035536575.1 Lysobacterales bacterium | reverse complement strand
TGAAAAATAAATACCAGCCTCACCGGTGGCCCAACGCGGCTCCACTGATTGATTAGATTAATAAGATCTGTAAAAACGTAAATTGAGTTGGGAAGAAAAGCGAGCCATATTGCACCGAAAATAATTTTCCACACTTTGTTTTTTATTATGAAAAAACTCCACCCGAGTATCACAGGCAAAACGGCCAAAAAAATATTAACACTCATCCATGAAAAGTTGTATTGAATTAGGTGCATTGTTTAATAATAACAAAAATTATGCACCAAGTGTTATAATTAATAACTGCATGGTATTTAAAGTATTTTTTAGCTTCATATTTTTATTTTTATTTCTTCCACATACTGCTTACGCAATTGAACACCCATTAAGCGTGCCCAATAATAAAGTCGGGGTTCATATTCTTTTCCCTGAAGAAGTTGAGGACGCTGCCAAACTTATTAACACAAATGGTGGTGATTACGGCTATGTAACAATAGCAATCCAGTCAGGAGACAAGGATTTGGAAAAATGGCAAAGCTTTTTGGATAAATGTAAAAAACTGCACATCATCCCAATCATAAGACTGGCAACTGAGGGAAATTATTTTAATACTGCAGTGTGGAGGAAACCGATTGACTACGATATCGTTGATTTTGCAAATTTTTTTGATTCACTTAATTGGCCTTACAAAAATAGATATATTGTTGTTTATAATGAGGTAAACCGAGGGGACGAGTGGGGAGGAGTTCTGGATCCTTCGGAATATGCCAGAACACTAAGCTTTGCTGTTACTGTGTTTAAATCAAAAAGTCCTGACTTCTTTATGATTTCGGCCGGTCTGGACAATGCCTCTCCAAATGCCGCCACCAAATACATGAATCAATATAATTATTTGCAACAGATGAACAGAAGTGTTCCCGGTATTTTTAATCAGATTGACGGCCTTTCCAGCCATTCATATCCAAATCCAGGCTTCTCCCAGCCACCGACAACCAACACTCCGATGAGCATAAACAGTTTTCAATACGAAAAAGCTCTTGTCAGAACAATAAGTTCCAAAGAACTCCCAATTTTTATAACTGAGACCGGCTGGTCCACTGATGTTCTGTCTGATCAACTGGCAGCCAGTTACTACACAACAGCATTTAATACTACTTGGACAGATCCAGGCGTTGTTGCTGTTACACCCTTCCTCCTTCAAGGCAGAGGCGGTCCATTCCAACAATTTTCACTTCTTGGGGAGGGGCGTAGCTTTTCGCATCAATACAACGCGATTAAAAACTTAAAGAAAGTTAAAGGCAGGCCCAGAATCGCAGAGAGTGTTCTCGCGGCAAAAAGCGACAATATTCCCCCAAAAGATAAAACAGTTATTGATTTTTCAAAAAGTGAGTATGACAACAAAACGGCAACTATCTCAGGAGAGTTGAAAACCGTATTTAAATGGCTACTGAAACTAAATTAAAAATCAAAGATAAAATATATAAAACATAAATGAAGAATAAAAGATTAATAAAAACAATTTTTGATATTTAATCTTTAATATTTTACTTAACTATGGAATGGGAGAATGCAAAAGACGTAGAAAAGGACTTGACCCGCGTACTCAAAACTATTGATCTGCCTTATATCGATGAAAAAAGAGTGCACTGTTACAGGACCACCGGATCCAAAACCCGGGCGTACGCCAGGACTTGGGCATTTCCAAAAATTTTCCAAAGAGTACTTGGCGTTGAACCTGCATATGTTATAGAAGTATTGTCCAAACACTACGACAAGCTGGATCATGATGCCAAGATGAAGGTCCTTATCCATGAACTTCTTCATATTCCCAAAAACTTTTCAGGAGCCCTTGTCCCACACAAAACGCGAAGCCGAAATCTCCATACTCAAGCCAACCAACTATTCAAAAAATACAAAGAAGAAGCAAGGGGAAAGCGTAAAGCGTAAAGGGGAAAGATGAAAAAAACTTCACCCTTAACGCTTCACCCTTAACGCTTCACCCTTAACGCTAAATTATGTTAACTATAATTCATGGCACAGACATTGCAAGCTCACGCAAATACTTTCTGAATCTTAAGCAAAATGAAAAAGATGCATTGGTGATAAACGGACAAACCGTTACGCTTACTGATCTGGTACAGGCATTTGAAGGCGGTGAATTATTTACAGATAGTAAGAGCTATTTTATAGAGCAACTACTTTCAAAGAGGAAGAAAAGTAGTGAGCTAACCCAAATTATAAAATATGTTCAGAATAACGCAGTTGAAAATAATATTTTTCTTTGGGAAGAAGTGGAGCTGACAAAAGCAACTTTAAACTCATTCAAAAACCCTATTATTAGAATATTCAAGCTTCCTCAGACATTGTTCCAATTTTTGGAAAGTATAAAACCTGGAAATGGAAAAGAGCTAGTTCATCTTTTTCACGAAACGATTAAAACAGCAGATGTTGAGATGGTCTATTTTATGATGGTACGTCAAGTACGTTTGCTTTTGGGACTTACGGATTTTGTAAATGACCCGATAGATGAGGTTAAAAGAATGGCCCCATGGCAGAAGCAAAGGCTACAAAACCAAGTCGATTTTTTTGAAATAAATGAGTTAAAAAGATTGTATAGTAAATTATTTGAAATTGAAAAAGGAATGAAGACAGGAAGCTTATCAATTTCCCTTACCTCAACCATTGACTTCCTGCTACTGGATATTTAAGATAGATATCATGCCGGTACTTAAGAGAACAATGTTCCGCGAGTATGACCTCAGAGGACGGGAATCAAACGACGAACTCAATGAAGAATCAGTCTATTTCATCGCCCGTGGATTTGCTTCATACCTTACACAACTTGGAATAAGTGACTGCATTGTGGGATTTGATGCCCGCCAAACTTCAGAAAGCTTTCACAATAGCGCGATTAAAGGACTAACCGAGTCAGGAATAAATGTAGTAGATATAGGAACAGCCACCACTCCAATGTCTTACTGGGCGCAATATTATCTCAAGACAAAAGGTCTTATGATGGTAACAGCAAGCCACAATCCCGCAGGATGGAATGGTGTGAAACTCGGAACTGATTATTCATCTACTCTTTTAACAGCTGGTATTGATGAAGTCTATTCCTTAATAGAAAAGGAGGAATTCGTAGACGGAAAAGGCACTGTCAAAACTGCGGAAATCAAAGAAGCGTATGAGGATGATCTCATAACTCGTGCAAAAATCAGCAAAAAATTTAAAATACTTGTCAATACAGGTAACGGTACGGCAGGACTATTTGCACCGGATCTACTCAGAAAGGCAGGATGTGAAGTAGTTGAGCACCTTACGAATGTTGACCCTACCTATCCAAATTACACGGCCAACCCTGATGGAACGGCAATGATGGAGGACACAGGTAAAAAAACAGTTGAGAATAACTGTGATCTTGGATTTGCTTTTGATGGTGATGCAGATAGACTTGGACTGGTTGATGAAAAGGGAAATACAATCTGGCCTGATAGGTACATAATCCTGTTATCCAGGCTTGTTCTTTCCAAAAATCCGGGAGCCAAGATTATCTTTGATGTAAAAGTTTCAGAAGCATTGCCTGAGGATATCAAAGCACATGGAGGCGTACCAATTATGTGGAAAACAGGACACTCGCACATCAAGGCGAAACTAGCCGCAGAGAAAGCTGCTCTGGCCGGTGAAATGAGCGGGCATATTTTCTTTGTTGAGGACTTCTATGGATTTGACGATGGATTTTTCGCAGCTCTTAAGGTGCTGGAGTATCTTTCTGCACAAGAAAAACCTCTATCTGAAATAATCGCCTCAACTCCCTACTATGTATCAACCCCCACAATTCAGGTCCAGACAACTGATGAGGATAAATACAACGTGGTAGACGCCCTCGTTAAAGAATTTAAAGATGAGGGATATAATGTTGTTGATATTAACGGTGCCCGTGTCTATCTGGAAGGCGGATGGGGACTCGTGCGCGCATCATCAAATACTCCGACACTTGTACTGAGATTTGAAGCCAAAACTCAAGAGCAGCTTGAGAAAATCCAAAAATTATTTAAAGAAAAAATAAGTAAATTTAAAAGTGTTAGTCAGGACTGGGACACAACAGGCCACTAATATAAGAATGTCTGATGAATTAAAAACCGCAATAGAAGCAGCAAAAATTGGCGCCGAAAAGGCGCTTTCGTATTTTGACAACAACACTGACCTT
>DATLNW010000031.1:0-3903 GCA_035536575.1 Lysobacterales bacterium | reverse complement strand
AAAAAAACATCATGCCCAAGAGATCGTAAATAGCGCACAATAGTATCTGCCTGGACTATTTCCAGCGCAAATCCGATGTGAGGATCTGCGTTGACGTATGGAAGTGTCGTTGTGATGTAGTATTTTTTAGCCACTCTAATTTAGAATTGTAGCACAATAGTTTTCAATTAAAAACCTAAAAAGTCCGGAGGTGAATAGTTTATGTCATCATACTAGTATACTAGTATGATGTTCATCAAAATACTAGAGAGTGGTAGTTTTTATTTATTAGAATTTTAGAATAGTGAGTGTATGGGATTTTTTTACTCGATGGATCAGGATTTGCAGTTAGTTCATTTCCTATATGAAAATAGAAGCTCTAGTACCAGGAATAGTGCAGCAAGAAGAAGGAAGAAGAAAGGGTGAGTTAGATCATTCATCCGAAAGCTTAAGATGCAGACTGTGAACAAGCTGAGTAACAATCCATGTTTGGTACTTTTAAAGAAAAATGAAATCATCGAAAGTAGAAATAAAAATAGAAGGGGAAAGAAAAAATAAGTCACTGATAACTGATAACTGATTACTGATAACTTAAAGTCCGGTGGGAAAGAGTAAATGAGAAATATAAGAAGTGGCAGGGTAGTTAGAATTATAAGCAAATATTTTAATTGTCTTTTTCTTTTGCGCATATTCTATGTTCATCGCCTTTTACAGTTATCAGGAATGGCATCACCCATGAGCGCATTCCAGGTACATGTACCCAGCCTACCATCGATAACTAAGCCGTTTTCTGTTTGAAATTGTCTGATTACTGCATCATTTAGAGGGCTTGAACAAACAGAATGTACGGGCAAATCCAAGAATCTTCCCCATGTACATGGACCAACAGACCCATCCACAAATATTCCTTTTGATGCCTGGTATTTTCTAACTGCATCTTCTGTGATAGGACCATATTGACCATCGGGAGATATGTTAAGCATTCGTTGTACTGCCTCCACACATCCACCTGAACTACCGGAGCGAATCAACTGCTGGCTACAAGTAGAAATATTTATAGGATTGGGTTTAACGTCAGGGAGTGAGAGTCCAGGATTATTAGGGGTAGATGTGTTACCCAGTCCGGGAATTCGAAGTATGTCAACTCCAATCACCTGTAGAAATACTAGAGAAAAAATCAGGAACAGCAAGCCTACAATCGCTGATACGATCTGATCCTTTCCTTCCTGAATTGCTTCCGGCTTACCTTGAGATGTTAGGATCTTGTAACCTGCTCTTATTATAAGAAGCAATGCAATTCCGCCTGCTGCCGCAAGCAGTATTCCAAAGACTGATGTTATAAATCCTGCAGGATCGGTTGAAAATTCTCCCAGAGCAGTGATAAATGCAGTGCATTTTCCATTCTCCCATTTCCCCGCTGGACAAGGTGGAGACGGCGCAGGGGGGACAGTAGGGTCAGGATTTTCATCAGTACACTTCTTGTCCACACAGTTCAAAGGGCTTGCGCAATCAAGCGTATTGACACACTTCTCGCCTTTAAGGCCGCTTCCGGTGCGCACCCCCTCAATTGTTATAGTAGAATCTATGGTCACCTTAGCAGTCTCTGTAGGTATTTTTGTAAAAGTAGCACAATTTTGAGCTATTTTTGAACACGCTTTATAATCGCCCGGTTCATGACCAGGTGAATGTATTTCAAATTTGATAATCCCGGCATCTTTAATAGACCCTACCGGGTGACCAGCTCTTAATTCAGAAGGGAAATTAGGATTATTTGAAGGGCCCTCAATTGTAATATCATCTGTCGTAGCTGTAGGGGGAATCTGTTTTGTTTCATGAGCTGTTGTTTTGACATTTACAGTTACACTGATATCCTTGACAAGTTTTGTCTTAATAGCGCTTGTATCTATCATAATAGTTTTATTACGAAAGCTTTGTTGAACATTTACATCGCATAATTTTATATTTGGCTGACTTGACAGTGGGTACTCTACCAGCCTGCCTTGAGTTCCATCGCTATTAAAGAAATTTATTTCCAACGATAACAAATAACACCCACTTTTAAGTAGAGCTCTTGTTTTTGGTCGGTATGCACTACCAGGATTAAATTCAGAATCCCCTAAATTACCAGTTACTCTATCAAATACAACAGGTTCCAAAAATTCGCCGTCATTGCCTACGATAGTTTTTACATCGGTAAATTTGTATTTTTCTTGAGGGGGAGCGGAATGTGCTTGATCCGCATTTAAAAACAAAAAGACTGAAGCTAGTAAAAAAAAGACTAAGGCAGAAAACTTTTTCACACTTTTAGCATTGCATGTTCTTGCCTAAAATGCAAGAACTGCAGTTCACTTTTAACAATTCACAATTAACCTGCTGATTTATATTAACTATGTCTCCAGTTTGTGATATACTAACCACATTATGAAGCAACATGCACTTGATGAAATTAAGAGAAAGGCTTTGCCAATACTTAAAAAGGCAGATGTAAGAAAAGCCGCACTTTTTGGATCATATGCGCGGGGAGAAAATACAGAGGAAAGTGATATAGATATTCTTGTTGATCTTCCACGCGGCAAAACATTGATAGATTTGATAGGTCTGGAGCAGGATCTTGAAGAAGTTTTGAAAAAAAAGGTAGATGTAGTTACGTATAACGGTATTCACCCTTTGTTAGAAGGGTATATTTTGCAGTATCAATATCCAATCTTATGAAAAAAGATATAACAATATTTCTTAATCATATTTTGGAATCAATAACGCTGATCGAAAAATATATAGATGGAGTTAAAGAGGATCAGTTTCATATGTCTACAGAAAAACAAGACCTAGCTGTAAGAAGACTTGAAATTATTGGTGAGGCTACAAAGAATCTCCCAACAGAGTTTAGGGAAAAATATCCTGATATTCCATGGAAACAAATGGCAGGCATGAGAGATAAAATAAGCCATCAATACTTTGATATTGATTACAATATTGTGTGGGACACTGTAAAAAATATGCTTCCACCCCTTAAAAAACAGATCGAAGAAATTCTCAGGACACATAAAGGCTAATGGTGTTTTTCCCTAAAAAGATAGACAAACTTTCTTACACCTTCAGATTAACTGTCACTTGACAGATTTTGGCACTCGTGTTATATTAGTGCTAAGTCAATCTGCAAGCAGATTGCAAATCCGAATATCTAAGCACGAAATCCGAAACAAATTCAAAATACAAATAACAAAATTTAAAACGTTTTGAAAATTTGAGATTAGAAAATTCGAAATTGTTTCGAGTTTCGATATTCTTATTTCGAATTTTACGTATTATGCATAATTTAACTCAAAGACAGATTGAAATATTGCGCAGTATTATTGAGGAATACATTGAATCAGCTGAGGCCGTCGGTTCTGAAACGATTGAAAAAAAGCATAATTTAAGCGCGTCGCCTGCTACTATCCGCAATGAAATGGTAAAGCTCGCCGAGTACGGATATATCAAAAAACCTCATTCCGCAGCTGGACGGGTTCCAACTGCCGCAGGGCTCAAATTTTATGTCCGGGAGCTGATGAAGGAAAAAGAGCTCTCAACTGTTGAGGAGGTTGCTATCAAGGAGAAGGTTTGGGATTATCGGGAGAAAATGCAGAGATTTCTAAAAGAAGCGACAAAGTCTCTTGCGGCCAAGACTAGTGCTCTGGCAATCGCAACGACAAATGATGGAGATATTTATTGTTCAGGATATGCCAATATTTTGGAAATGCCCGAATTTGTCGATATTGATGTCACAAAGACTCTTCTTGAGGCGCTTGATGAATATGACTGTTTTGAAAGTATTTTTTCAGGAGCAACAGGGGCTGATGAAATCCATGTATTGATTGAAGATGAATTGGGAGATAGTCTCCGGGGACCATATGGTTTTATCTTTACCGAGTATGCGACTCCCCT
>DATLNW010000030.1:0-4792 GCA_035536575.1 Lysobacterales bacterium | reverse complement strand
AACTGTTCCGTAGGAACTAAGAGCAAAAAACATATGGTCTCCTGAAAAATGAACATTGTCCAAAATATAATTGTTATCTTTGTTAAATCCATAAGTAACGATTTTGCATTTACTATCTTTCAATAATTTCGCGACTTCCGGATCGTCCCCACATGCAATAAGTAAACCTGCGCTTCCCATCTGATTTGAAAATGCCAGGAAGGCGTTTCGTATCTCATCTAGTGAACTGTATACATCAGGATGATCAAATTCTATATTTGTGATGACCAAGATTTTGGGAAATTGCCAGAGGAATTTTGCTTTTTTATTTGAACGCGGCTCAGTTGCATATTCATCTGCCTCTGCGATAAAATATTTTCCGGATCCAAAATGGCCGGGAGCGCCCAATGATTCAACGTGACTTGTGCCGATAACATAGGAGGGGTCCATTTTATTTTCTTTTAAAATACTTGCAATCATCGCACTCGTTGTAGTCTTGCCATGAGTTCCGGCAACTGACACACCCAAAAAGCTTTTACCAAAAATGCTTCCCTCCATAAATATCCCTACTGCCTCCCCTTGAGTAATTACTTTTATTTTTTTATCTACTGCCTCTTTTGCCTCAATATTGTCATAACCGCCATGCGCACCGGTTATAATCACCAAATCCTGGTCCTGAATATTTTCCTTTGAAAAATCCTGTATTTTATTTATTCCGGCATTCCTTAATGCAGCATCTGTTATAAATTCGTCACTTACATCAGAACCGGTTACTGTAAATCCCGCCTCTTTTGCAATAATCGCAAGAGGGGTCATCCCAACGCCTTTTATACCAACAAAATGAACTTTTAGTTTTTTCATATTAGACTTATTACCGTTACAAACCTTTGTAAATTATCTCCGCCTCTATAGGAATAAAATAAATCTTTATTGCATTTTGTGCACATATCCAAATCTTCTATATTTTCAACTCTTACTCCTTCTTCAAGCAACATTTCATGTGCCATTTTCCGAAGATCCATAAGCTGACCATCTACTTCGTAGCATTTCTTCTCAATTCCCGGACCTATTCCCACAATTATATTTGCAGGATCACTATTATAGTCTTTTTTGAACTTCTCTACGACATTTTTTATTATTCCGGCCAGGAGCCCTTTTCTTCCTCCATGCCCAACTCCAATTATTTTTTTTTCATAATCAAAAAATAGAATTGGCAAGCAATCAGCAGTTACTACACAAAGCGGGATATTTTTCTGATTAGTTATCAATCCATCAGAATTCGGAATTAAAAATCTATCATTGTTCTCAACTTCAGAAACGTTCGTGCTATGGACCTGCTCCATACATATTCCTTGCGGCGGTAAATTTAAATTTGTTAAAAAATTTTCTAAATTGGCCATATTTATGGAACTATCTTCTTTTTTCACTGATCCGAATTCCCTTGTAGAAATACCATGAGTAATATCTTTTTGCTGCGTCAATGATTTAAATTTATATGCTTGCATAGATCGTTAATCTTTAATCTTAAATCTTTAATCTTCTTATGGCTTCCAATGCCACTTTTCGCTCATCCCACGGCTCTTCTCCTTTTCCATAATTTATAGACTTCTCATGCCCTTTACCGGTAAGAATTACCGTGTCTCCTTTTTTGGCAAGGGAGATTGCGAAATCAATTGCTTCTCTTCTATCGGAAATTGAGATAATATATTTGTTTTTTGTATCCAGATAAACTTCCCCTTTTTTTAGTAAGTCGTAATTTACTATTCCGAATTTAGGATTTGTAATCCCTGACATAATTTCCTGATTAATACTCTCAACTGTTTCATTCCTGGGATCTTCTCCGGTTAAAATCATTATGTCTGCATAAATTGACGAGATTTTACCCATTTCAGACCTCTTATATTTATCACGCTTTCCGGCAGCACCAAATACATGAATTAGTTTGTTTTTTGTAATCTTTTTTACCTCAGGCAAAATTACTGCAAAAGAATTTGGCGTATGGGCAAAGTCATTTATGACCATAAAATCTTTGTCATAAACTATTTCCTGTCTTCCAACGGGTGGAGTAAAACTCGCAACTCCGCTTTTTATTTCAGCATCCGGGATATGAAGTTGCCGAAGAGCCGCAATTGCAGCCAACGAGTTGTAGACATTGAATTTTCCCAGGAGTTTTGTTGTAAAAGGAAAATTATGAGGATTGATATTTGAGTCTTTCTTGAATCCGTAGGTTATTATTTTTTTGTTTTGTAAAATCTTTTTCATCAGCAAATATGATTTGTCATCTTTGTTTATAATGGCAATATTTGCTTTCTTTAAAAGCTTTGCTTTGGCCTGGGCATATTTTTCATAAGTCTTGTGATAATCAAGATGCTCGTTTGAAATGTTGGTCAGAACTCCAACGGCTATCGGTATTCCATACGCCCTATATTGATCAAGGGCGTGTGAGGTAATCTCAAGAACCACGTATTCTACTCCCAGTTTTTTGGATTTTTTTAGGTATGATTGCAGGGCAAATCTACCTGGTGTTGTAACATGAAATCCTATGTCTGACTCTTTATTGCTTATTACAGCGCCAACTGATGAGATCAAAGATGCCTTGTAGCCGGCTTTATTTAAAATATGATACAGGAGACTTGCAGTTGTTGTTTTACCATCAGTCCCTGTGACACCGATTACTTTTAGCTTTCTTGAGGGGAATCCATAGATAATATTGGCAAGCAAAGCTTGAGATAGATGATATTGATTTTTTGCTTTCTGCCACATAATTATTTTATATAACGATGTATGAAATCCTGTATCAAATTATAATTCTGATAATATAGATAAATATTTAGAAGAATTAGACCGGGAAAAATAATTATTTTCTCCATCAGTCCGCCTGTTACTATCCTAAAATGTCTGATTGGCGGAATCCCAAATTTTATTGGGATAGGAAGAAGCCACGGCACACCTTCTCTTGTGAATGTATCCATTATTAAATGGGACAAAAAACCTATTATAAATGCCCACCAAATAATATCCATATTAAGAGATGGAAAGCTCGGTTTTAAAACTTCAAGTAGAAACCGCCATAACGCTCCAAAAAGAAAAATTCCTAAAACCGAGTGGGAAAGAAATCTGTGTCCTCCCAAGATCCTGCCAAAAAACCTGCCAAACATTCCGCCAATTGGGAGATTACGCCAGAAGGGCGCAGTTGATTGATCCACATCCGGTGCTATACCGCCAATCATATTGGCAATGAGTGCAACCAAAGCTGTTGCAAGAGTGATATTGGGCAAGGGATTACTTACAATAATTACCCCCATGGCGGTAAAGGCAGCCAGATCGTGAGTTCGCCCGGTCATAGAGTTTAATTATAGCAAAAAAAGAAGCAAGAATTATGAATTATGAATTAAGGTGCAAAACCTTAATTCTTACTTCTTAATTCTTAATTCCTGTGTTACAATTATGTCGATGAAACCGATCATAAATTATGATGATTTTGCCAAATTGGATATCCGTGTCGGAACAGTAATTGAGTGTGTTGAAAAAGAAGGGTCAGATAAGTTGCTCAGGCTGACTGTTGACTTTGGCGATGAAGGAACGCGCAATATTCTTTCAGGAATTAAACAATGGTACAAACCCCTGGATCTTAAGGACAAACAATTTGTATTCGTTTTTAATCTTGAGCCTAGAAAAATAATGGGTGAAGAATCAGAAGGCATGATCCTCGCCGCCGAAGGCGAGCCTCGCCGCGGGCGGGCAGCTGATGGTAAAAATGGCAAACCCCAACCGCTCAAACCCAAATCCAAATCCCCAAATGGCTCGAAAATTCTCTAGTTTAAAACCTTAATTCTTAATTCTTGCTTCTTAATTCTACTCAGTCGGTGGGATGCCGTAGTAGGTGAACATGTTTTTTGCCACTTTGAAGAAAATTGGCGCTGCTGTTTCTGCTCCGTAAATTGAGCTTGTCGGACGATCAATAACCACCAGCATCAGAAATTTCGGATCATCGGCTGGTGCAAATCCTATGAATGATGCAATGGTTTTGTTGGCATCATAACGTCCCTCAACAGGAATTTGTGCGGTTCCTGTTTTCCCGGCTATTCTATAACCTTTTGGTTTGGCAAATTTGGACTCCCCATTATCAACTGCATTTACCATCATCTCAGTTATTACGTGAGCTGTTCGCTCAGAAATTGGTTTTCCCAGAACTTTTGGCTCGATGTCTATATTCTCGCCCGTTGATGTTGTGATCTTTGAAACAACATGAGGCTCCATTCTTTTACCTCCATTTGCGATTGAGGAAAATGCTGTAAGAAGCTGAATAGGTGTCACTGTTATACCTTGTCCAAAGCTAGCAGTTGCCAGGTCAATCGGGTACCAGCTATCACGAGGTCGAATGCTTGGCACCACTTCCCCTTGAAGGTCTATACCTGTTTGCTCTCCAAATCCAAATTTGTTAATGTAAGACATTATCCGGTCAAGTCCAAGAGATTGACCGATATACACCATGCCCGTGTTATCGGAGCGCTTTATAACATCAGTCATGGTCCCTCCTGAGACATATTTATTATTCCAGGTACTTATCTCGTATCCTCCAATTGATACAGGACCCGCACAAATCGGACATTTTGTCTCAGGCTTTACGAGTCCCGCATCAAGAGCTGCTGCCATTACAAGGGGCTTGAATGTCGATCCCGGTTCATAAGTATCTGAGATAAGAGGATCTTTATAAAGCTTGTCCGAATACTCCTGGTAGTGTCTCGGATCAAATGTTGGAAAAGACGACATAGCTATCATGGCACCTGTCGTAGGATCCATAATAGCTGCC
>DATLNW010000029.1:0-4322 GCA_035536575.1 Lysobacterales bacterium | reverse complement strand
ATCTTTAGAGAAATATAAAAAAGAAATAATAAATAGAGAAGATACAAAATATACCCTTGAGGATCATTCTGAATATTTACACGGAGAAATCTCTGATCTTTTTAATCTTATTAGACGGCGTATACTAAATTTAGATCCAGGTGTAAAAGAAGTTATTTTGAAAAAGTACATAGCATATAAAACTAGTACAAATTTCGTAGATATCAAATTTCAAAAAGAGCGCTTATTACTAATAATAAATCTAGAGTTTGCGGAGATTAATGATCCCAGAGGATTTGCTCGCGATGTTACTGGGGTTGGACACCGAGGTAATGGAGACATAGAAGTAGGTTTTTCCAACGTAAGCGACTTGGACTACGTAATGTCTCTTGTTCAGCAGTCGTACGCAAAATTCAGAGACGAAGTCTAATGTACTTTTAAATATGTCCCAGTATTATAATCCCAACCGTAAGAAAAATAAATATGATCCTCACTGCATGTGAAAGTTTGTATCCATCTATTGACTGAATGTATACAAACTGGTATACTTTGTATACATCTTTTAAATTATAGATACAAAATATGAAAACTATAAAAATAGGCACATACAAAGATCAACCAAAAAATTTTAAGGCCTTTGTTCCGTCGTCTTTTCCACCCAAAGAAGGGTTTGATTTTGACTTAAAAATATTGAAAAAAAACGACCATGCTACAAGATTACTTGGTAAACTTGACGGGATTACCAAGCTTTTACCGGATGCGGACTTTTTTTTGCTGATGTATCTAAGAAAAGATGCAGCTTCGTCCAGTCAAATTGAAGGCACAAGAGCAACGATGATTGATGTAATTGAGGCAGAAGCAAAAGTAAATACAAACATACCAGTTGATGTTGATGATATTTTGCACTATATAAAAGCACTAAATTACGGCATGGAAAGAGTAGTAAAAGATAATTTTCCTGTTTCTCTACGTTTTATAAGAGAGCTTCATAAAAAGCTCATGGATCAAGCCCGTGCAACTCATTTCTCAGGTCCTGGGGAGTTTAGATCTAGTCAAAACTGGATTGGTGGTACACGACCGGATAATGCTCGCTTTGTTCCCCCTCCTGTTGAAGAAATGCACAAGGCCTTAGCGGAGCTGGAAAATTTCATTCACGAAAGTGATACAACCCTTACTTTAATCAAGGCTGCTTTAATTCATTCGCAATTTGAAACAATTCACCCATTTCTTGATGGAAACGGACGGACAGGGCGAATGATTATTACATTTTATTTATGGAAAGAAGGTTTTATTGAAAAGCCAGTTTTATTTTTATCATCCTTTTTTAAAAAACATCAGGATTTATACTATGAAAAACTTTATGGTTATCACAATGGAAAAGTTTCTGATTGGGTAGACTTTTTCCTGGATGGAATTATCGAGATAGCCAACGAAGCAATTGATATTGTGGGTGAAATTACAGTACTTCGCGAAGAGGATATGAGCAAAATGCAAAAACTCGGAACACGTGCATCTGAAAGCGCATCAATAATCCTGCCAAAGCTATATGGTCAGCCTATTATAAATGTAGCTGTTGTCCAGAAATGGACTGGGTTTACTCGTGCTGGTGCACAGCGTGTAATTGACAGGTTTATTGAAATGGAAATATTGTCTCCTAAGAATCAGGACAAGAATTACGGTCAGTCTTACGAATACAAAAAATATATTGATCTGTTCAAAGATAGTGTATAATAATTATGTCGCAGTATTATAATCCCACTCGTAAGAAAAATAAATTTGATGCCAATTCAAAAGACTTGTTTCGCTTGAGCAGGTCAAAAATCGATCTTTTTATTAATTGCCCACGCTGCTTTTACCTGGACCGCAGACTTGGTGTCGGACAGCCTCCTGGATATCCTTTTTCTTTAAATAGTGCTGTAGATAAGTTACTTAAAAAAGAATTTGATATCCATAGGGCTGAGGGAACTGCCCATCCCTTGATGAAAGAGTACGGGCTTGATGCAGTCCCCTTCCCCCACGTAAAGATTGAGGAATGGCGCGATGCACTCAGACGGGGAATTACTGTGCAAATCGATGGAACAAATGTAGTAGTTACAGGAGGCGTGGATGATGTCTGGGTACAGCCTAATGGAGAGCTGATAATTGTTGATTACAAAGCTACGTCAAAAGAATCTGAAGTCTCACTTGATGCTGACTGGCAGATCGGATACAAAAGGCAGATGGAAATATACCAATGGCTTTTCAGAAAAAACGGATTTACAGTCTCAAATACCGAGTATTTTGTCTACTGCAACGGCAATACGGATAAAGACGCATTTGACGGCAAACTGGAGTTTGACATAAAACTACTTCCTTACGTTGGAAATGATGATTGGGTGGAGAAAACAGTTCTTAATGCAATTGAATGCCTCAAGAATGACCAAATCCCGGAATCTGGCGAAGAATGTGACTTCTGCCTCTACCGCGAGGCAGTAAGCAAAATATTATAAGCTATGTCTCCCAAATTCCACATAATCCACTACTGGACATTTGGGACAACTTATAGTATACTCTCCAATCATGATTGATTACGACGAACTCAACGACCGCGAAAAATCTGTAGACTATCCTGATGAATTCATCCAGGAGCTCCGTACTGAATTCCAGTCCGGTGACACCTACGGTGCACTAGCCCGTGCCGAGAAGCAAAATATAGATATACAGAAGATTATAGAATAAGTATTCTTATTGTTCTTTGTGTGCACAAAGAACGAAAAGCATCGGCAGGTCTGTGCGTGCTAAAAATATTTCCTCTTCACTAAAAACTACGTCTGCGCTTCGCTCCGCTTTTCAGTTTTATTAACGTTCATCGTCATATTTTCTATACGCATGCTCCAATTGCCGAAAACAATGTAATAGATCCGTTCGAATCGGCGGTATTTATAAATTTATTTAAATATGCCTGTTTTAACGCTCACAACCATAATATAAAAACTACTAGTAAAAATACTTTACTTGAATGATCAATCTCACTTGACAAGGTTATTTTTATGTTATAACATGTTATAACTATGCAGCAAAAAGTAATAAAAGTCGGAAATTCAGCAGGATTTATCCTGCCTCAATCAATACGCCAGCAAACCGGCTTAAACCCCGGTGACAAAGTAAACATTGAAGCAAGCAACAAAAATGTTGTGATTTCTCCTGTAAAAACACCGTCTCACGGTGTTGATGTTAAATTCATGAAAATAGTTGATGAATTTATAAACGATCATGATGATGTCCTGAGGGAACTAGCAGAAAGGTGAAATACTTAACTCCTCAACAGATACTCTTGATTCATGATCAATTAGTAAAGAGATACGGCGGATCACAAGGCTTACGTGACCTGGGTCTTCTTGAATCAGCTGCCGCAAGGCCCCGCGCAAGCTATGACGGCGAAGATCTTTACCCAAGTGTATTTGAAAAAGCAGCGGCCTTGATTCATTCACTTCTTAAAAACCATGCGTTTGTTGATGGAAATAAAAGGACATCCTTGGCATCCACAGGCATTTTTCTGAAATTAAATGGTTATAAATTGATCAATACTCACGAAAAAGAACTGCAGTTCGCACTTAAAGTTGAAAACGAGAGCATGTCATTTGAGCAAATAGTAGATTGGTTAAAGAAAAATTCTAAAAAAATTTAAAAGTCGAAGGGGGGTGAAATGATATGGATACAGTCAGATCAACTAAAAAATCATACATCTGTACTGGCACCTGTGGTGCTGTAGTCAGTGAAGAGGAATACAATAACGGACTTACTGTCTGTGGCGCTGAAGTATGTACTATGAAAGGACAGCCTTTTGCTGAGAAAGTAACAGAGACCGTAGTGGTGGATAAAAATGATAGCGAAGGGGACGTAGTGATAAATAACTAAGATTTGTTATTGTACTTTTGAGAAAGAGTACGTAAAGAATTCTTTCTATTTGTTCTTTTTGCCGAAAAAGAACCAAAACTCTCGGCAGGTCTGCGCGTACTAAAAATATTTCCTCTTCACTAAAAACTACGCTTCATTTCACTCCGCTTTTCAGTTTTCATAACGTTCATCGTCATATTTTCTATACACATGCTCGAATTGCCGATTCAATGTATTTTTATGCAGGTGCAGCGAATCGGCGGATACCTTATTTTATTAAAATGGGCTTTGCTTGCGTTGGAAGCAGCTGCGTTTACCCCGCTCAGCGGGGCTAAAAATTCTGAAATGAGCTATCGGGGGATTCCCCGCAAACTTATCGGGGAGGGGGTGAAATCACCCGATCAGCGAATGAAAGAATTTAGCTGACCTTCCACTAGCAAGATGATTTGGGCACTTTTTCACAAAAG
>DATLNW010000028.1:0-6516 GCA_035536575.1 Lysobacterales bacterium | reverse complement strand
AAAAATAATGATAAGTAGATGGGACTCCTGCGAACGCTTCGTTTTCTGGTGGGAAATTGTCGCCATGCACGAAATTCTGGATAAGTGACATCTGCCAGTGATAGTCCCAATATATTGGGCTAGTATAAATTGCATTGTTTTGGTATTTAAGATGGGGAATAAAGAAAATAAATGAGAAAAGGAAGCAAAAAGAAATTATGAATACATCAGCTAATTTTAAATGCTTTTTTAGAGTATTATTTGCTTGATTTATTATATTCAAAACACGACTATACGTAAAGACCAAGGCTAAAATCGACATCAAAATAGTTATTATTGAAGCCTTGAAAAGCACAGGGGATGTTAGAGGACTCAAGATAAGAGCGGTTAAGAAAACAAAGATTGTAAAAAGATATTGTCCGCAGAACCAGGAAAGAGCAATTATTAGATAGGGATTTTTAATCTTCAGATCAGTTTTTGATATGAAAAAGTATGCAAGAAGAGTTGGTAGAAGTGTCAGAAGCACTGCGCCTAGCATGTAATTATCTTACATGATTTTTGGTATGTGGTAAAATAATTTCGATTAGAATTGAAAAGTTTATGAAGTGGACACAAACTTCCCCTAACGATTATTAAAAAACTGATCAAAGCACAAACGAGAAGAAATGACGAAGCCGCAAAAAAATAAATTCTTACTAAGTTTTAACAATTATAGTTTATTATAAAGATATGGCGAAAATGAATCCAGTCGTCCACTTTGAAATTCCTGCAGTTGACAAAAACCGCATGTCAGATTTTTACTCCAAAGTATTTGGATGGAAAACCCAGATAATGGGACCTGAATTTGGTGACTATGTGGTGGTCCAGACAACGGAGAGTGATGAAAAAACTAGACGCCCATTAACGCCAGGTGCAATAAATGGTGGTTTTTTCCCCAGAACCGAAGGTCATTCCACTCCAACAGTTGTTATCTCAGTTGATGATATCCAAGAAGCAATGAAAAAAGTTGAAGAAGCAGGCGGAAAAATAGCGGGTGGTGAGAAGCTCGGAGTTCCTGATGATATTCCCGGCATAGGGCTTTATATTGCAGTTGTAGACACCGAGGGCAATAAAGTAGCCCTTCTTCAGCCATCACCTCAGATGTAGCCCTTTCATAATTATGACTAAATTACATTTCAGTATAGATATAAAGGCTCCCAGGGAAAAAGTCTGGGACACTATGATGGAGGACCAGACATACCGCGAGTGGACAAGTGTATTCAACCCCGGAGGGTCTTATTATGAAGGTGATTGGAGTGAGGGATCCAAAATGTTATTTCTGGGACCAGATGAAAAAACAGGCAAAGTAGGCGGGATGGTCAGCAGAATTGCAGTCAATAAGCCGGGCGAATTTATGTCCATTGAGCATCTGGGCGAGATCATTGATGGAGTTGAGGATACAACGAGTGACAGGGTGAAACAATGGGCCGGAGCGCATGAGAATTATACATTGAGTGAGGAAAACGGCGTTACAACATTACAAATAGATCTGGATGGTGGCGGTGAGGAGATGGAAAGCATGTTCAAAGAAATGTGGCCCAAGGCTCTTCAAAAGCTTAAAGAAATCTCAGAAAAATAAACTTCGAAAAATCCTCCTATTAAATTTAGGATTAATTAATTCCATTTCATATTATTCATTGACAACTGGTTGGAACAGGCGCTACACTCTGTAATGAGAGGAGGTGATGGTAATGAAAAAATTTACACGTCTTAATGACAAAAATGATATTGTTTTTTGGGTCGTTGTGATAGGAGCTATTAATTGGGGACTAACAGCACTTGGTTTTAACCTGGTAAATATGCTCTTAGGATCTGTCCCGACAGTTGAAAAACTTGTTTATATACTGATTGGTGTTTGTGGAGTAATCCTAGCTTTGAATAACAAAGACAGGAACTTCATGCGCTAGAACTTATTGAGGTTTAATCAATTTTTTTTAATACTCGTTTCTTAAGAAGGCGAGATTTTATATGTAAATTTTCTGAAGACTTAATTTAATTGAAGCATGAAGAAATATATTATATTTGCAGTTATTGCATTATTTACGTACGTTGCTTTTTATGCATTTTTCCGTGAGCCTGCCCAGAAGTTAGATTCTACAGCTGCAGAGAAGACTATTACACGTAGCCCGCGGCGTGAAACTGACAAAACTGCAGTATTTGCCGGAGGGTGCTTTTGGAGTCTTGAATCATATTTTGAAAAAATTCCGGAGGGAATTGTAGATGTTATATCAGGTTATTCGGGCGGAGAATCTGAGAACCCAACATATGAGAATTATGTAGAGAATGGTCATAGAGAAGCAGTGGAGGTGATATATGATCCAGCCAAGATCTCATATGGTGAACTCGTAGAGTATTATTTCCGTCATATAGATCCAACTGATCCGGATGGTTCCTTTTTTGATCGTGGAGATGGATACACCTCAGCCATATATCATGAAAATGCCGAAGAGAAGAAAATAGCAGAAGATCTTATCAATATTATTGATAGTAAAAAAATATTTGATAAGCCAATCGTGACCGAGGTTATTCCCGGAACAGATTTTTGGCCAGCAGAGAAGGAGCATCAGGATTATGCTGCAAATAATGAAGTGAGATATAAAGCATACCGTATAGGATCAGGCCGCGATGCATTCCTCAAAAAGACCTGGGAGGGAAAAGTAAGTATTCTTTATACGGAAAAAGTTACACCGCAACTTTAATTGCACCGCCCTCCCGCCGGATGTTTTTTTGTGAACCCAATGATTCAGAACTGCCTGTGGAGCGCTAAAAAGCTCACCTTTCGATGAGCTCTTTAAGCGAAAGATTTTGATAATTAGCCGCGTGCTACGTTTTTTGCACTTTGGCCTTTGTCACCATCAACAATTTCAAAGGTAACTGTGTCACCAACTTGAATTTCATCAAAGGTTACACCGCTCAAATCGTTGGAATGAAAAAATAGATCCTTTGCTTCGCCTTCGCGACTGATGAATCCATATCCTTTATCGGTTTTTGTTTTTATTGTACCATTCATAGTTTTGCTTCTCCTTTCTCTATCTGATTATACCAGAAGCGCGATATTAAATCATCCCAAGTAAATACATTCGGTCTTTTTCAGGTTGATTAGTCAGCAGCCTGAAATAACTGTTAGCCAATTCACCAATTTATCAGCCTTGTCTATTAACCTGAGATAAGAATCTGGATAGAAGGATAAGATAAAGCTAATTAGCTTCAAATCTCTTTTTAAGTTCTTCAATTATTTTTTCCGGTTTCTTTTGAACTAAATCTCTAATCTTTCCAGGGGGCAAAATAGCTCGGGGTCCTTTTTGCCCTCTACCTCTTTTGGTTGGCTGCTGCGAGACTAGAATGTCGATGGTTTCAAGCATTCTTAAAACGGATCTGATGTTAGGTCCATCTGCCTTATTTGGTGAAACCGCTCTGACCGTTCCTGCATATGTGTCTCCTTGATTAGGCTCAAAAGTTGCTAAGTAAATAATAGCGTCTTTTGCAAATTGAAGCTGCTCTTTTGTTAGTAGTTCTCCTGATTCTTCTTCAGGCATCGCCGTACCCGATGCATCATTTTCTCCATTTGGTTCTGGATCTAATGAAAATCTTTTAACTCCACCATCATATATAGTATACAAGTAGTCCTCAGCGACAAGTATATCTATAACCCTGTTTGTTTTTTCAAGAACTGCTGGGGTAATATCTTTAGCAGTCTTTGCTATCCCTATTCTGATTGCCAATTGGTGAGCAACATAATCGGAAACATTGTGTGCTGGATCCTCATCTATAATCTCATCGATTATTAATAGCACTTTTATTATTACTTCCTCGCGTGCTGGTTCTAGTTTGCGCGGTGGGCTTATATCGATTCCTTTTGCTACTGCTGTCTCATCAGCAAGAATATTATCTAAACCTGCAAAAAAATTGTTTTCAGAATCAGGAAGAGTTGGAGACTCTTTTATTCCGAAATCTACTACCGTCCCGGCTGTTGCTAGATTTTTTTCCTCAACAGGATTTGCTTCAGCCTTTTCAGTTTTTTGTTTGGGGTCGACTGTTTTCAGCAATTTGGCCCTGTGTTCGTCTTTAACAACAAGTCTATGGCGTCCACCCCTGGTGTTGCCAAATACTTTGAATTCTCCTTCAATTCCATTCTCAGTTAACTTTTTTAGTATACTTTTACGTTTTGCAGCAAAAACGCTTGCAAACCTACTTTGTTTTTCCTCCTCGGATAACAATCCTGACAATTCTTCGTCTATCATCAAATCTGCAGTGCGCGGACCTACCAAATCATTCAACATTTCATCATTAAGCCTTTTGGCAAGCTCTGGATTGGCTACTAATCTTTTAAGATTATCATTCTCTACTCTTAATGTTCTTTTTACTATTATTATTTCCTCAGGAGATAATCCAAGGATTATGGCTTCCTTTTCCTGTTGTTCCTCTCTTAATTTTTGCCCAGACTCGTTTTCTTCCGCGGCGACTGGGTCCACGGGGACAAGGTCTATATAGGGCCCATGAAAGGGCGAATTGTATTTATGCCTTATGAGCCCCCGTTTGTAGAACGTACTTAAAGCTTTTTTCATTTGTAAATATGCCTCTCTCTGTATATGCACACCAAAGTGATGTTTGATAATATATCCAGTACCCACGCGTCCATGCTCCTTTATAAAGTCCAAAAGGTCCAAATGGTATTGATCCAAACCTTCTATTCTGAAATCGAGCACGTCTGCATTTTTCGCTTCAGGAGTATCGTCTGCGGTCTGTCCGGTTGCTTTTTCCACTTTTGCTGCTGGAGGTACTGCGGTCGGTATTGCTCCTGGGGCAGGTTCCGTAACAGGATGTGCGATATCCCCAAAATATTCATCGAAGTATGTTAAGGCTAGTGGGTCGATTGCTATTGCTGATTTAATTGATTTTATTTCCTCTCCTGCCTCAGCTATATCTGTTTCTTCAAGAAGAGCCTCATCAACATATACTTTTAAGAAACTGAGTGATTGTTCCAGCTGCGCGAGGTCCTCCTTTGTTACAGAAGCATGAGTTCTCAATTGATCATAATACTTAATCAGCTCAGGATGAGTCTGAAGATATTCTCGTGCATTTGCAAGAATTTTTTGAAAAGCTTCCACGTGAAGATCTCTGTACTCTTGGGCGGTTTCAGCATTTGTTTTTGCATGCGACATTTTAGCTGTTAATTTTTCAAAATCATCCCTTTGCTCTGATATGTCGGGGCCTTCTTTTTTCTCAGCTTTTTTTACTACTTGTTTTTTCTCTGGATGTGCCTTTTTTGCTGGGGTTTTGAGTTTTTTTGTTGATATATCGTCAAAAAGTACTCTAAATGTGGTAAGTACCGAAGGATCTAGATCTCTTGCGAATCTGATAAATGTAATTTCCTCAGTCGGTGCGGCAAGGCTTTCATCATCCAATACACCGTACCCACGCAGCTGTGATAAATTATTTTCTTTTCTTTCCAATTCCTCATCCGGCACTAGGGCAGAAGTACTAAGCCTAAGGTATAGAGACAAAATGGGAGGATTTTCTACTAAGAATTGTCTGGTTTGGGCATAGGACGTAGCCAAGGCTTTTTCATGAAGTGGCTTGTGTTTTTCGGGTACGGTTGGAACACGGCCTTTTATTTCTGACATCCGTCCCGCTAAGCCGCCAAATCTTTCCTGTTCAGATAATTTTAATACGTCCCGTTCGTGAGCTGGCATATAAATTTACTTTAACGTCCTATATATTATCACAATTGGTATAAAAATGCAATATAATATATCTTATAACCAGACAGTCATGGAATGTTTAAATTATTGAGGAATTTTTATTCTCCGAGTAAATCGTCAAAATACGCCTTTGCTCGTTGCGAATCGAGAGTTTGATCGCCACTCGCTCTAAGTCTGGGATTGTCAACATATAGTGTCTGAGTTTTATCTAAGAACCTGAGTTGTGCTACCTCATCATCTTCAAGCCCCAAATAATTTGCAATATCTCCTTCTCTGGGCATAGGGACTAACGAACGTGTTCCGGGGTCGAAGTAACTTGCCCTGATTAATCTCACACAAGCGCCTTGCTGTCCCTGGTCACGAGCGGAGATCAATTCCTGGCGCATTTTCCTTAAGGGAAAAGGAATTGTCCAAAGCGCGCCTGGAGAGAGCTCGTCTATCTTTACTCCTTTTCTGCCATTCTTATATCTAATGCCAATCTCAGCTCTTGGATATCCTTGTACTTCATCAAGTCTGATCAGTTTATCGGTACCCACAACGCCAATTCGTATTCCTTGTAATGCATCTGTAAGTACTCCCACTTCATGACCGAAAAAAGCCGCAGTACGCGCATCAGGAGTTAATTCTTTTGGGCTTTTTCCTCTATCTCTACCTTCAACCATAATTTTCTAGTCTCCTTTCTTTACCTCTCGATTTTTTAATTATTACTTCATTTATAATTAAGGAATGGGCTGTCATCCTACTGTCTATTTGGCCGCGATTCTGCTCCAATTCCCCAAAAGTTTCGATACACATG
>DATLNW010000027.1:0-6034 GCA_035536575.1 Lysobacterales bacterium | reverse complement strand
TCACTCCCGGATACCCGTCGGACGCGTCCCCAATCAACGCTTTATAATCTATGAACTGTTTGGGCGTAACTCCATACTTTTCCTCAACTGCTTTTTCATCAAAGAGAGCTGTTTTGGTAATTCCCAAAAGCGGCATAAGTATTTTTACCTTACCATTTACCAACTGCAACATATCCCGATCCCCGGTGACGATAACTGCTTCTAAGCCTTTCGTTTCAACTGATCTTTTTGCGAGTGTCCCAATCAGGTCATCCGCTTCATATCCATCAAGTTCAAAAACAGCAACTTTCATTTTTTCCAAAAGCTGGTGAACCAATAAGATCTGGGGAACAAAATCATCAGGAAGACTGGGGCGTCCCTGCTGATATCCTGCGAACAAACTCTGACGGAAAGTGGGAGCAGCTCTATCAAAACAAACTGCAAGATATTCAGGCTTCTGATCAGTAATGATTGAAAAAAGCATTGAGAAAAATCCATAAACAGCATTTATTACCTGGCCCTTATTGTTGGTCAACGGAGGATATGCATGATACGCCCGGTGAAGAATAGCATTCCCATCAATGATGATTAGTTTTTCCATGTTCTAATTATAACACGGGGCTATTTTGTTTTTGAAGCACCGGAAAGCTTGCGGTAGACAAAGGCTTCGGCAAGACTTATGGCAGGCAAAGCAACAAGCAGACCCACTCCCAATGCCAAGAAACCGGCTACTGCGATAAGAAATAAAAGAAGACCAAAAGCAAGTAAATTCCATACATGTCCTCTCGTAATCTTCCCGCTTTGCGAGATAGACTCGAAGACTCCGGAATTCTTGTCCACTATAAAATAGCAATACAAACCATATTTTATTGCAAAATAAATTCCCGGGATAATAAGTAATAGAAGTCCAAGTAAAACTACAATTCCATAAATAAAAGATGCCGCAAATAATCTCCACATCATCTTAGCGTTATATAAAGAAAACAAATCTGAAAATTGAGGTTTTTTTCTATCAACAAAATCAAGATAAATCTTAAGTGAGCCCAGTGTCAGACCGAGAGAGGCTATAGATAAAACAAGATTTACCATCCCAAATAGCAATTCCTGCTCTTCCATGTAGCCTGAAAACAGATTGGGAAGGAATTGAACACCATACACTACCCCTGTTATCCCAAGAAAAAGCCAAAAGTTTTTAAGAGTAGTATTCCAACCAAACTTTATCGCTTCTTTTTTGGAAAATGATTTTGCGTTCGATGCCATTTTCCTGATTGTCGCAGGATTTATCTGAACTGTCAATAAGTATTAGAGGCTACTTGCCTTGTTTTAAGCTGACTACTAGAGGATTGAAGTTGGTGTTTACATCAAAAAAATCTTCTTTCTCAGCTTTTTTAAGTTTACCAATTACATAATAAGTAACTGGGGTCATAAGTGCTTCAACCAATACCTTTAGAAACCAACCTGATAAGATAGTCTGGAGTAGCAGGCCCGCTGGTATTACATTGGAAAGCGCGATTGAGTAGAAAAGAGTAGTATCGAAAAATTGTCCGGTAATTGTTGAACTGATTGTTCTGATCCATAAATACTTTCCTTTAGTTATAACTTTCATCTTTGCCAAAACAAAATCATTTACAAACTGCCCAACAAAAAGACCTATAAATCCTCCGATAACTATCCTTGGTGCCTGCCCCAATACAAGCGTATAAGCTTCATTGCCTTTGAACCCATGAGCCGGTGGAAAAATAACTACCAACGAATAAATTATCGCTGTCAAAATTTGCGCTGCTATCAATATCCACGTTGCGCGCCTTGCTTGTTGGTATCCATATACTTCTGTTAGTAAATCTCCCAAGATGTAAGTAAATGGAAAGTAGAAAACAGTAACAGAAACAGTAAAAATCCATAGCTGAGTTATTTTTCCGGCTGTCGTATTGGCAATGATCATCATGGCAACATCCAGCAAGATTATAATATCAAGATATTTATATGCCCGTCCGTTTTGCTTTTTACTATTTTTCATTTCTTTAAAATCTATACAATAAATGAAATTCTAATCCTAATTGGTGTTTTAACCAAATTATGTTAAAATACAGGAGAGTTGAAGAGAAATAAATTATGCAGAATATTACTCCACAGTCCAAGGCGATTTATGAATTGTTGTCTGAAAGTAAACCTCTGACAGCTGTGCAGATTGCGGATAAACTAAACATTCTCCCCCACGCTGTTTACAGATCAATAAAAGTATTGGTTGAGTTTGGTTTTGTTAGGCAAATGGGTCATCACTCAACGCTTTTTATGAAAAACACTCCTGAAGGACCAATTGATTTATATGCAAATGCTATGAAAACTTATTTGTCTGAAACGTTTTCCTCAAAAAATAAGCCAAGCAGCAAACCGCTGGATATCTCTTTTATCCAGACCCGTAACCAGCTGATTGAAATGACAGATACTGATGTTGAGAAAGCCACCAAAAGTATAGACTTTATTGTTTCTGGTCATGAGGTACCGGCAGAAACAATACTTGCTTATAAAAAAGCTGTTGAGAGAGGTGTAAAGATCCGCATGCTTGTTCAAAATTTAGACGCTATGAGTCCTGAGATGCTTAGGAGCTGGAAAAAAGCAGGAGTAAAAATAAAATACTTTCCCTATATGGAATCCCGCATTTTTATTTATGACAATCAAATCGTTTACTTCACCTCCTACAATCCTGAAAAAAATAGTGAAGCGCTTGGAGTGCGGTTTAATTACACCCCTTTTGCACGAATGATGAATGAAATGTTTGAACAGAGATGGAAACTGGGGAAAGAAATCAACTAATTATACTTTAGGATTTGGCCGGAGCTGTAGCCAAAACCTTTTTAATTCCAATCAGCTTTATAAAATCATCAGATTCTATTGTTTCTTTTATTAAGAGTTCGGCAGCGAGAACATCAAGTTTTTTACGAAGCTTTACTAAGATCTCACTTGCTTGTTTATATGCAGTGTCTGCGATTTTTTTAACTTCTGTATCGATTTTTGCAGCCATTTCAGGAGAAATATCGCTCTGCTCATAAACGGACTTTTGAGAGTCGTATGTGATAGGCCCAAGCGTACTCATCCCAAATTTTGTGACCATAGCGCGGGCCACTTGAGTTGCTTTATCAATATCATCGCTGGCTCCTGTCGTAACGTCTTCAAACACCAAACTCTCAGCAGCGCGTCCTCCCATCATAACTGCAATTTGCTCAAGAAGATGAAGTTTTGTCTCATGCACTCTTTCTATTGGCTCAGTCATTGTGTGACCAAGACTCATTCCACGGGATACGATGGAGATTCTGTGAATCGGATCAACGTGGGGCATTTCCCAGGCAACCAAAGCATGTCCTGCCTCATGATATGCAGTCATCCGGCGGTCCAAATCCGATTGCAGTCTTTTCTTCTCAGGTCCCAATTTGACACGTGTCGCGGACTCTTCAAGATCTGCCATATCAATTGCTTTTTTGCTATGACGGGCTGCTGCGATAGCTGCTTCATTGAGCATATTTTCAAGATCCGCTCCTGAAAATCCGACTGTTCTTTTGGCAACTTTCTCCCAGTTAACGTGCTTATCAAATGGCTTACCATCAGCGTGAATTGCCAGAATTTTTTTGCGTCCTTCAACATCAGGTAAATCCAAAACAACGCGTCTGTCAAAACGCCCGGGACGCACCAATGCAGGATCCAAAACATCAGGCCTGTTGGTTGCTGCCATCACAATCACATGCTCATTTGGTGTAAATCCATCCATCTCAACCAATATCTGATTAAGAGTTTGCTCACGCTCATCGTGCCCTCCCATCATACCAACACCACGCTGCCTACCAATTGCATCAACCTCATCAATGAAAATTATTGAGGGCTGAGCTTTTTTGGCTGTGTTAAATAAATCCCGTACGCGGGAGGCTCCAACACCAACAAGCATTTCCATAAATTCTGACCCTGCCATTGAAAAAAATGAGACATTTGCCTCACCGGCTGTTGCACGGGCTAGCAAAGTCTTTCCTGTTCCGGCAGGTCCAACCATAAGCACTCCTTTTGGAGTCCTTGCACCCATTGCAGTGTATTTAGTCGGGTTTTTAAGAAAATCAACAATTTCTGTGAGTTCTTGTTTGGCCTCATCTACTCCAGCTACATCTTTAAATGTTACCTTGGGATTGTCGCGATTAAAAAGCTTTGCCCGGGATTGACCGAAAGAAAAAATACTGTCCTGAGTTCCCCGCGCCTGACGGAAAATAAAATAGAAGAATGCGATCATCAACACAACCGGTAAAACAGCTGATGCTATATTTAACCAACCTGATAAGGCACTGTCATCTTTTACCGTGATCTTTGTATCATTTAGGGAAATACCAGCATCTTTAAATATCGTATAAACATTGGAACCCGGTTCCTTAACTGCCTGTACTTCCTTTCCATTTTTTGAGGTAACCGTAAGTTTATCACCATTTATGGTTATTTGACTTACCTCACCCTTCTTAACTTCTGATACAACTTCAGATAGTGGAACCAGTTTTTTACTATCTGTTGATGTATTGAGAGCTGAGAATGCGATAAGCGAGAAAACAATTAAAATACTGTAGAGGAAAAAGTTCTTCCAGGAGAATTTGGCCTTAAGTTTTGTTGCTCTTTTTTTACCATTTACTAAACGTTTTCTACTGCCTGCCATATGAAAAAAAATTATACCATAAAATATGAGCCTATACCAGTGCCAAAACCTCGTTTTTAAATTGTTCTCCGCGGGCTTTATAATTCTTGAACATCCCAAAGCTGGCACACGCAGGTGAGAGCAAAACTACGTCACCAGGGTGGGCAATTTTTGAAGCTGCGGCAACAACGGTCTTCATATTTGTTGCATCCTCAACCATTAATATATTTGATTTTTGATCTTTGATTTTTGATTTAATCTCCCACCATTCATCCCCGATCCCGATAATTGCTTTTATATTTTTCTTATCACTTATCACTTTTCCCAAATCAGTAAAATCACTATTTTTACTAGATCCGCCCAAAATCAAAATCTCAGGTTGTGTAAAAGCCTCAATCGCAGCAATTGCTGTCTCAGGTGTAGTTGAGAAAGAATCATCATAATACTTCACTCCCCCAAGCTCCCTAACAAGCTCTAGACGATGCTCTAGACCTTTGAATGACTTTAATACTGTGACCATTTGTTCACGACTTACTCCTTCCAAATGTGCTGCCAAAGAAGCTGCTGCTACATTTTCCAGATTGTGTTTTCCGGGAAGCAAAATATCCTCTATGTCAACAATTTTCTTCTCGTTACTGTCAATCTGCATCCATAATGCATTATCGCGGACAAAAGAACCATTTCTTCCGGCTCTTTCGCGTGAGACATAAAAAACTTTCCCTTCTGAGTAAATATCAGATTCATTGCTTGCCGGATAATCTCTATTTACAGTTGCAAAATCATCTTTGGTTTGATGCTTTAGGATATTCCGTTTGGCATCGACATATTCTGAAATATCCTTATGGTGATCCAGATGCTCACTCGTTGTCATCAACATGATTGCAATGTGAGGAGACTTATCCAAATCCTGCAGTTGAAAACTTGAAAGCTCAAGAACTACAATTGAATCTTTAGAAAGCTTATCCAAAAAATCCAAAGGAGGAGTACCGATGTTTCCGCCAAGATAAACGTCGCGGCCGGCCGCTTTTAACATTTCGTATATCAAACTCACAGTTGTCCCCTTTCCCTTCGTGCCTGTCACACCGATAATAGGACAGGGACATAAATCAAAAAAAATCTTTGTGAGTGATGTGATTTTTACACCTTTTTTCTCAGCTTCCAGCAAATCAGAGTTGTATCTTCTAAACCCGGGCGTTCTGACAATTACATCAAAACCGGATAATTCATCAAGATATTTATCACCAAATACCAATTTTGCTCCCAGGCTTTCGGATGTAACCAAAAATTCCCCCTCAATCTCTCCCTTCTCTCTTTTATCAAGAACAGAGATATTTGCCCCAACACTTTTTAAAAATTTAATAGTTGAAATTCCCTCTATCCCAAGACCAAGGACTG
>DATLNW010000026.1:0-6756 GCA_035536575.1 Lysobacterales bacterium | reverse complement strand
CCAAAAATGTTAGTTCTGATTCAATCTTCTTCTCATCATTTACCTGTTTTTCATATTCAGACGCTGATAATTCTTTATATGCAAATCCGAGATTCCGAAGCGCCTGATCTGATAACTCTTTATTTATACCAAGTACTTTTTTCTTATCTGCAGCACTTATCCCGCAGTGTTCCAAAACAATCTCAGGCGCACCTTTTGTATAAACAAAATACTTTCCATCTTTCTTTACAACAACTGACATTATTTTTCGCTCGCTACTAAAAGGAATTTCCGAAACCCGATCGCCTTCGTGCTTCAAACCGGCTTTTTCTGCACTCACCAGAAGAGACGCCTCAGTCGGGTCTCCAAGAATTTTCCCCCCAGCAATAGATGCATTGTTACAATAAACTCCTGTTTCCAGAAGTTTAAAAAATTTTGCCGGATCAATCTTTTTTTTGTCTTGGCTAAACTCCCCCTTAGTTTCATAACCTGTTCCTGACACCTCATACATTTTTCCATCAAAATAAATCTTGCGTACTGTCATCTCTCCTTTTGTAAAAGTCCCGGTCTTGTCCGAACAAATTACATCTGTTGAGCCAAGTGTTTCAACAGAACTAAGTTTGCGAACTAAAGCTTTTTTACGAAGCATTCTTTGTGTGCCAAGGGCCAAAGAAATTGTCACAACAGCAGGAAGTCCTTCAGGAATTGCGGCAACAGCAAGCGCTACTGCTGCTATGAAAGAATGAATAATTTTATTTAGAGTAGTCAGTCCCTGAAAATCGCGGGCAAAAAAGAATATAAATACAAATACAAGTACACAGATTCCAACAATCCAAAACCCTATAATTTTGCCAATTTTTTCAAGCCTCACCTGAATAGGAGTTTGTTCCTCCTCGGTATTTGCAACATCCCGAGCAATTTTTCCGATTTCCGTATTGTTCCCCGTTGCGATAACCAGACCAATTGCACGTCCCGAGGTTATATTGGTTCCGGCAAAAAGCATATTGGTCTGGTCAGCTATTTGTCTGCTGCCAGTCAGTTCCTGTGAGGTTTTACTAACAGGTGCGGATTCACCTGTCAACGACGCTTCATTTACCCGTAGACTAAAAACCTCAAGAAGACGGATGTCTGAGGGCACTTTGGTACCCTCCTCAATAATCACAATATCCCCGGGCACCAATTCAGCTACATCAATCTCGTATTCATGCCCGTCACGTCTCACCTTTGCCTTAAAAGCCAGAAGTTTTTTAAGCGACTCTATTGCCTTTTCTGCCTTAAATTCCTGGACAAATCCCAAGACAGTGATCATAAAAACAATTCCGAGGATCAGACCTGCTTCAATCAAATCTGAAGGATCCTTCTCCCCAAACTGATAAACAAACAGGATAAGAAATGCCGAAATGATAAGGATAATTGTCAGAGTGTTTTTGAACTGCTCAAAATACATTGACAGAGCAGATTGTCTTTTCTTTGCAGTTAATTTATTTGGACCAAATTTTGTCAGGAGACTTTTTGCGCTTTCGCTTGATAAACCTTTATCGCTAGTCTGGAAAAGACCAAACAGCTTATCTCTGGTTAAAGAATATAATTGGGCAGTATCGGGCATAGCTTAATCATACTCAAATAGCACTACCATTGACAACAGATAAGATGTGTTATAGATTGTATTTATGGGTATTTTTGGAATGGGTCCTCAAACAGATGAATCTGGTCACAAATGTGAGCATTGCGGGAAGAAAATAAAGCCGGGTGAACACTTTACAAAAGAAGGTAAAAAGTTTTGTTGTGAGAAATGCTGTGGAAGTGTTGATAAAAGCGCCAAAAAAGCTGCCAAATCCTGCGAATTCTGCTAATACCGCTTCAAACCCATAACCACATCTGTACGATCCTCATACTGTTTTGTTGCTCTTTGTGCGAATCCGAATGATTTGTATAGATCTATTACATATTGATTTTTGTCAGAAAAACTTGTTTGGACGGTATAATTTAAACTGCCGTCAAGAAATATAAATCCTAGTCTATCGTTGTACTCAAAAAAAGATTTTAATAAGTTTTTGGCAATCCCTTTTCTTTGATAGTGCTCATCAACTGCTAATTCGTTTATATAAATTGTGTTAGCTGGATATTGTTCGTTTTCTTCTGACTTCCGTTCGTAAGCGATAATCACCGCTACTGGTTTATTGCCATCAAATACAATAAGACTATGTTCCCATTTTCCATAGAATTCTCTTCCTACCTTTGACTCTGCGAGGACATCTTCTGTCGTATAAGTAACAAAGGGTATTTGATTCAGAAGGGAGTTGAGTTGTTTTACATACTTTATGGCAAGATCCTTACTTAAAGGTTTCAAAAGATAACTATCAAAACGTTTTGTTCCTTGCATACAGCTTTACATTATTATATTCATGCCTAAAATATAATCACCGTTGCGATCAGAAAGTAGATCAGAAGACTCAGAAAATCCTGTATCACAGTCACGAATGGTCCTGTCCCCACAGCCGGATCCTTATGCACCTTCTTAAGAATTGTCGGAACGGTCAATGAAATAAAAGGCGCAATCCCCATAGTGACAGCCATCGCGAGTCCAACGCTTATAGAAATTGCTGTTGACTGGAACATAAAATAAGCAAATAGCCCGATTAGGGATCCAAATAGCAAACCCATCAGTCCACAAAGAAGCAATTCTTTTGCGAGATAGACCAGAAAATGAGTGCGTTTTTTATTTAAATTTCTTATATATACAATATCTGTTTGCTGACCTACTGCACTAGCCATATAAACAATAACCGGAACAAAATAAGAAAGAGCCAGGTTCTTAGAGAGCAATTCTTCAAAGTTGGAAGCTAAAAGCGTCAGACCTATTCCTCCAACCAGCCCAACCGCGAGCCAGGGAAAGCGGTGCTCAACCATGAGAGTCATGGGCTCTTTTGTATCATCCTCAAGAACTGGTTGTTTTGAATCTGTCATTTACCTATTTCTACCATATCCACGCTGCATACGGCAAGAACAAATCTTCCGGGTACGTATATATAATAGTATACTGGTAATTGTTCCGGAATTTTATTATAGTTAAAATGATGTTCCCTGTCCTAAAAATACATTTGATTATTGCTGCAGTTTGCCTTCTGGTTTTTTGTGCATTTGCCAATACTTCACTTGCACAATCCTCAAATAATTCGGCTGATTCCATAGGACCGGCAACCTTGGGGGTTGCCAGGATTATTGAAACTCAAGAAAAAAATGTCAAAGATGGAAACATCATATCAGCAGCAGAAAAAGGAGCAATACTTTCTCGGGTTGCCTATGACGCTCAGGTGCAGGGAGTAGTTGCTAGGGACGCTGGAATTTTGCTCAGTGAGGATGGTAGCGAAAATGGTGTACCGATAATATCAGTTGGAAAAGTTTATGTTCTGGTGTCAACTATTGAGGGACCGATCAAAAAGGGAGACCAGATCACAACAACTTCTTTAATCCCGGGAGTCGGAGTAAAAGCAGTTAAATCTGGGTATGTGCTAGGGATTGCTCTTGAGGATTATGCAAATCCCAATACCAAGCAGACTGAAAAAATTGCAGTTGATCTTGATCTACATTATTTTAATGCCAAACCGACTTTCCCCGGATCTCTGTCAGATATTTTTAAATTCGTACTTTTGCCAACCAAAGAGGGTCCGACCGCGTTGTATAAATATATTGTCGCGGCAATTGTAGCGATTGGATCATTTATCCTGGGCTTTTTGACCTTTGGCAGAACCGCTGCAAAAGGCGTTGAGGCACTAGGACGCAATCCCGCAGCAAGCAGAATTATCCATCTTGGAATCATTTTCAACGTTTCGATTGTTATCATTATTGCACTAGCCGGTTTGGTCGTTGCATTCCTGATATTAAGGCTATAAATAGGTGATTATTACTATCAATATCTTCCTAAAAGAGTTACAATGATAATGATAAGCAAAATTAAAAACCATGAATACCCTGCCTTTTCAATTCATTACTCTTTTAGCTAATTCCGCAATCCTGCTATTTGTCTTCTACTACTTCTTCAGACTAAATAAAAAAGAAAGGGAACTGGAAAAGAAAGAGGGTAAAATTGATACGCAGTATCATCAGGTTGTTGATGATGCCTTAACGAGAGAACGGAAAATTCTTGATGACGCCACCATGGAAGCTGAGAAAATTATAACTGATGCAGAATATATTTCTACATCTGACAAGGAGACCCTGGAGCAAGCTCTGCACAAAACGGTTGAGGAAATAAAAAAAGAAGCGGTTCAGACAGGACACGCCCTTGTCGAGAATTACGCATCAACCCTTAAAGAAATATCCCTTCACTCCCAGGAAAATTTCCAGGATGTTGCTAAAGAGTTTGAAGACAATCTCAAAAAACAAGTTCAGGATTTTCAGAATGTTGTCAAAGGGCTTGAGACGGATCTCCAAAAACAAATCAGAGAATTCAATGAGGCAATGCTTCCAAACCTTGAGCGGGAACTGGAGGAATATAAAAAAGAAAGAATTCAACAAACTGAAAAGCTAGTCGCCAATATCGCGCAAAAAGCATCCAGAGAAATTCTAAACAAATCAATTTCAGTTGATGACCACCAAAAACTGATTACAGAATCTTTGGAAAAAGCCAAAAAGGAAGGAGTCTTTAATTAAATGAACCAACTGGATTTAACGGATTTTTTCCAAACAAAGGAGGGCGCTTTGGATTTTACCTCCCGTTTAGCCACTATTTCTGAAGAGCTTTATAAATCAGATTTTAATCTGGAAAAAACCCTGTTGGAACAATTTGGGATTCAAAAAAAAGAAAGATTTCTGAGTATTTTAAGAGATAACAATATTGAAATTGAGTCAATTGCCGCTATTAAAAAATTAATATCAGACATCCTGGAAAAAGTTGGAGCATTTCCTGTTCTTTCCTTAAAGTTGGCTTTTGAACCCAATGAAAAAACTCTCAAGACAATATCTGAGTGGTTCATTTTGAATATTAAAAAACAAGTTCTTCTTGATATCAGTGTTGACCAAAATCTAATTGCAGGTTGCGATATCAGCTTTAAGGGTGAGTATGTAAATTTCTCAATTAAACCTAAATTTGATGCTATCGTAAAAGATGCGTTAACAAATAATCATATCGTCATTCCTGAGGAGAAACCCGATAGCAAACCCGATTCACATCACAGTTCTGAGAACTTCTCCATTGGAAGATAAATAATGCTTTATGGACACGCAGTTTAATCAATTTTTGGAAAAAACCGGTGAATACGGAATAGCTTATCAGGTAAGTCACCCTATTGTTTTTATCGAAGGGCTGCCAAGTGTCAAAATTCAGGAGATTATTATGTTTGAATCAGGGCAAAAAGCCGAAGTTTTTGCTATAAACAGGGGCAAAATTGAAGCCAGAACTTTTTCCCATGAACCGATTCAGGTTGGTACAAAAGTTACAAGAACTGACGAATTACTTTCTATTCCGGTGGGGCGTGAACTTTTAGGTCACACAATAAATCCTTTGGGGGAGCTTCTTGACCCAAGTATAAGTTTTACCAAACCCAAAGAAACGAGAGGACTTGACGCCAAACCAATCGGAATCTCAGGTAGGCAAAAAATCACAAAACATCTGGCAACAGGTATTTCTCTCATTGATCTTCTTGTTCCTTTAGGGGTTGGTCAACGTGAGCTGGTAATAGGAGATAGAAAAACAGGTAAAACTGCAGTGCTGATGACAACTTTGAAAAATCAGGTTTTTGAAGGAACCATTGCAATTTATGCAGCGATTGCAAAAAGGAAAAGTGACATAAAAAGATTACAGCAATTTTTAGAACAGGAAAAAATAGCAGATAATGTAATTATTGTGGCAACAAACTCTTATGATTCACCAAGTTTGATTTATCAAACTCCTTATGCAGCAATGGCAATTGCTGAATATTTCAGGGATCTGGGGGAGAATACTCTTTTGATACTTGATGATTTATCAACTCATGCAAAGTTTTACCGCGAACTTTCTCTTCTGGCAAGGCGCTTTCCGGGCCGTGACTCATATCCCGGTGACATTTTCTATATTCATTCCAAACTTCTTGAGCGGGCCGGAAATTTCAAACACCCTGAAAAGGGTGAAGTAGCAATTACATGTCTTCCGGTTATAGAAATAGTGGAGGGAGATTTTACAGGGTATGTTTCAACAAATGTAATGGGTATAACTGATGGCCATATCTATCTTGATAGCAATATTTACTATCAAGGCATGCGTCCGGCAGTAAATATTCCCTTATCAGTTACCCGTGTTGGGCGGCAAACGCTAAGCAAGCTCTCACGTGAGATAAATAAAAATCTTACTGCCTTTTTGGCTCAATATGACAAACTGCAGAATCTATCACACTTTGGTCAGGAACTAACTGATGATGTTAAGAAAAAACTGCGCTCAGGAGACATGATTAATAAGTTTTTTAATCAACCATACCAGATGACAGTTCCAGTACCGGTTCAGTTGATAGTCCTTTCTATGATCCTCCAAGATGTTATTGAAAGCAAAGAGGTACTTGATAAGGTAAAGAAAGGGCTTATTAATTCATACTATGATAGGGGGCAGCAGAAATTGCTTTTTGACATTACCAAAACAGATGATTTGAATACCTTTAATGATAATGTTATAAAGAATAAAGATTCACTACTGGCCTTAAGCCGGTAATTATACCATGGCACAAAAAAACGCTATCATTGAAGATCTGGCAGCTCTAAATAGTATAAAAGATTTAGCAGAAAGCTATGAGGAGATTGCCGTTACAA
>DATLNW010000025.1:0-7038 GCA_035536575.1 Lysobacterales bacterium | reverse complement strand
CGAATATAGAAAAGTAATGTGCGCAAATGTTGCCCTCGTACCGGTTTATACAAATATGAGGCAAGCTGCTGAAGAGGAGGTCACAATAATTGAGCAAAAAAGAGGAGTAAGAATACCTGGGGCAATTGTAGATTGGTTTGAAGTTCCCGAAGTTCCAAAAGAACTACAAAAATTTCTTTAACGATGCTTCACAGATTACTTGATTTATAATCCTTTAAATCAATCACAAATTTATTTTCTACCGTATTAACCAATTTTTTATCTGATGTCAAAAATGGAGCCTGCAAGTATTCCGACAGTGCAATGTATGAGGCATCATATGAGGATATATCAAATTTAATAGCAATCTCGAGTGTTTTCTCCAAAAGAAATTCAGAGGAATAAGAAACAAAGTCGAGTATTAAGAATGAATTATAAGCTTTCTTAGCATCATTTTCATTTATCCTAAGTCTTTTTACGGCTGTTCTCAACAAATTATTTACTTCGTAGTAGAGGAATGTGGGAATTGCTACTGAGAGCAGGCCATTTGTAAATTGTTCTTTTATCCTTAACGCTTGCTCACAATCGTTTTCTGCGAAAAACCATTTAGCTATTACTGATGAGTCCAATATAACGGTCGTCTTATTCACTTCAGATCTGCCTTACTCATTTTTATTAATTGATCAAGATCAATATTTTTTTTGCTCATCTTTTGGCGAAAATGATCTATTTGTTTCATCGCATTTTTTGATGTATTCAAATCGGTAACGTGTTTATATCCAATTGCCAATGTTTCATTTATAATATCCTGCAAAGGCGCGCCTTTTTGAAGCGCAATCATGCGGGATTGATCAAGCAAATCTTTTCGAATGCGGATAGTTGTTCTAACAGTTGTTTGCATAAGTTAATATTACTATTTTGGCATCTTGATGTCAAGATGTCAACAGATACAGATATATTACTCTTTCGTTCCGCGTAGGTAAACAGCTTTCCAGGGGCGATAGTTGGACACAAATTTATCCGATACAATTACCTTACCGTTTTTTTTAACTGTTCTTGTGAAATAGACATTGGCACCACCTGCTGCAAAATCAATTTGCTTGACTTGTCCTTTTGGGAGATTGGGATCATCTTGATATTCCGCTTCTGGGGCGGGTGACTGGCTCAAGATTAAAGGTTTGTTTATGGTGACTTCGCGGTTATCCTTCGTACCGTATAGTTGAAAACTTAGACTATAATCAGTCATATTGGGAAATGCCTGTATCAGTAAATGCTTGCCTGTATCGTTTTTGAACTTAAGGTCCACGCCTGGTGAATATATAGCCGCATCAACTCCGGGTGCGGAATCCTGCTCATAATATCCGACTCTGTAGGCATGTTGGTTACGCTCAACGATTGGCAATCCTGCCTTGAGAGCTGCACGGAATAAAGTGGTGGATACCTGACAGACCCCACCTCCATCACCAAGAATTGTTTTTCCTCCTGATATGACATACGCCTGCTTGTAGCCCGTTAAGCTATTTATATCACCTACTGATTTTACGAAAGAAAAGGTTTCATTTGGTGGAATAAGAACGCCATTAAGTCTGGTTGCAGCCAAATTAATATTGAAGGCTCTATTTTCAATTGATCCCTGAAAAGTTGATGTGCCTTCCGCAATAAGCTCCCGGATGCCATAATTGTTGATCTTGTCAGTTGAGACTTTTGGCTCCAAAATTTTAATAGGAATTTTAATATTGTAAGTCCGCGCTTTTTCCGAAATAGCAACTTCATCCATTTTTTCAACAATCTCTTCCTTCAGCTCTTTGGTATCAACACTTTTACCGTTTTTGGAAAGCTTAAATGCCAAAACGCGTCCGTTGTCAAAATTAAATAGCCCCTCAACCGGATCTTCATTAATTTTTTTGGACAATGGCAAGATTAGCTTATCCAATTTATCTTCGTGGTAATGCGTTGCAGGGGGCAGGTATATCCCGCTAATATATGCCTGAAGAATGATGCTCATATCAGTTAAGATATCACCGGATCTGCCTATTGAAAAAGCTTGTTCGCTGATGAGATCTTCATCATAACCAAAATTTATTTGCTTTGCTGAAACGGTTGCCGCGGCATCAGCAGAATTTAACAAAAATAAGGTTTTTTTTATTTCAGTGTTCTTTTTTGCAAAATGGCTTTTTATGTCACTTTTGCTTTTACCCCCAAAATCTATTTCATTTACCAAGACCCCTTCATAAATAACATTTTCATAATTGGTACGGTAGGTAAAATAAAGAAAGCTAACAAAAAAGAAGAATCCTAAGAATATGCCCAGAAGAAACCACATGGAAACTCTCAGCAGACGCGCTATATTAACTTTTTTTGGGATTGACGATAGCTTTTTGGTGTATGTTTTTTTAATTGGTAGGATTGCCATATTTTCCCCAAAGGTATTATACTATAAATAAGTACATTTATGGACAAAAACGTAATATTTGACCCGGCAGCTCAAAATCCTGGGAATAATACGGGAGAAACCGTCCCGGAAGTTATTCAGGGAGGCGAAACAACTTCTGTTTCGGCGTCTGTAGATTCAATCTCCACTGATGCAACAAGTACTGGGGTGTCACCTACTGACAATTCAGCAGAAATTCAGTCAGGAGATACAACAGTACAGTCTGCGGAAGTCACCCCGGCTAGCCTCCCACCGAAAACTCGCGGAATTTTGAAAAAGATTATTATCGGAGTGATCGTACTGATAATTCTGGTTTTTATAATTTTTCTTATTGTGCCAAAAGGAAGTGGCAATAAAAAAGTGAAATTGGTATGGTGGGGGCTTTGGGAAGATACCCGTGTGATGCAGCCACTAATCAGTGAATTCCAAAAATCCAATCCCAACATTACAATTGAGTATGTCAAACAAGACCCAAAGCAATACCGAGAGAAGTTGTTAACAAGAATCAATAATGAAACAGGACCTGATATTTTTAGGTTTCATAATACCTGGGTTCCGATGATGTCTGATGTTTTGCTTCCTTTGCCGACTGATGTTATCTCACCCAATGAGCTTAAGACGGATTTCTACCCTGTTGTCCAGAAGGACATGACGGGAAATGGTGCAATATATGGTATTCCCCTGGGTGCTGATACGCTGGCGCTTTTTATAAACACCGAGCTTCTGGAATCTGCAGGAGTATCTCCCCCACAAACTTGGGATGATTTTGTAAAAGCAGCTTCAACATTAACTGTTAAAGATCCTGACACAAAAAAGATATTAACAGCCGGAGCTGCTCTTGGTACATACGGAAATATCACTCATGCTCCTGATGTTATTTCATTACTTTTTATCCAACAGGGAATAAGTATAAATAAATTTCCGGAAGCATCAAAAGATAAAAAAGTTGCTGTGCTTAATTTCTATACATCCTTTTCAAAAGGAGACCAAAGAGTGTGGGATAGTACGCTTGATGAATCACTACTTTCTTTTGCCCGCGGAAATCTGGCAATGTATATTGGATTTTCGTGGGATATTTTCAAGATTCAGGCGTTAAGTCCTGATTTAGCTTTTAAAACATATCCGGTTCCCCAGTTGGTAGGGCGTAAGTCAACGCTCGCCAGTTATTGGGTTGAGGGTGTTTCATCAAAAAGCCCCAATCAAAAAGAGGCACTTCTATTTATGCAATTTCTGAAAAAGAAGGAGACAGCTCAAAAATTTTATTCTGAAGTTTCCAAAACAAGAGGATTTGGGGAGCCATATGCCAGATCGGAGTTGGCAAAATCGTTAAAAGAAAATGATCTATTGTTTCCATTTGTATCACAACTTGTTGATGCATCTTCATCATATTTTGCCAGTGACACAAATGATGGGGAGGGTGGATTAAATTCCTCTGTAAATAACTATTTGGGAAATGCAATAAATGCAATTGTTAATGACAATAGCTCAACGGAAACAGTTATTGAGACATTGGATCAGGGAGTGGCTCAGGCCTACCAGAAATATGGCGTACAGTAAGCCAAGTACAAATCCTCATGAGCAGGCAATCCTAACATCAATTATATATAGTGATATTTTCAATTTTCCGCTGACAAAGAGCGAGCTTTGGAAATTTTTAATAAGCGAGAAAAAGATTTCCAGAATTTCTTTTGAAAAAACATTAAAAAAACTATCCACAACTAATCGTCATTCTGGTAAGCGAGAGACGAGCGCATCCAGAATCCCAAACGATCGTAGCCAGAGCGATCCTGGACAAGCCAGAATGACGAATAAAATTTCCCATAAAGACACATATTATTGTCTGGCGGGGCAAGAGAAAATAATTGATGGCAGGAGGAAGAATAAAGCGGAAGCAGTGCGGAAATTGAAAATTGCGCAGAAAGCAACTCTCTATCTTTCTCATATTCCCTCCATATTATTTATAGGCATAAGCGGCGGTTTGGCAATGGGTGATGTTGAGCCAACTGATGACATCGACATTTTTGTAATTACGAAGAAAAATACTATTTTTAAGTCCCGCCTGTTAATACTTTTTTTGCTCCAATTACTTAACCTGAGAAGAAGAAGGAATGACGCAAATCCGACAGATAAAATTTGCGTTAATTATCTGATTGATGAAGAAAGTCTTTCCTTTTCTAAAAAAAAACATGATGTATATACAGCACATGAGATATTGCAAATAAAGCCACTTTATGATGTAAAGAGCACATTTGGGAGTTTTTTAGAAAGCAATAAATGGATTAACAGCTTTTTCCCAAATGCAAAGAAAACAGAAGGAAAAAATATCCAGATCAACAAAATCTTTACCCTCAAATTATCTCTTCACATTCTAAATATAATTATTCCTGAAAAGTTAGGCAGGTTTGTGCAAATGATTTTTATAAATAAACACAGAAAAAGTGAAATAGTGACAAATCACGTTTTGGCTTTTCACCCCAATGATTATAGGGTACAAACGCTGGACAAATTGAGGCTGAAATTACACGAACTAGGTTTATTGACAAACTAACGAATATTCTTTATACTTTCTCAGAATTAGCCATAAGCTAGTGTTTCCCTCAAATATAAACCATTGGGGGATTTATTTCGTAAAGGGGATTTAAATTATGAGCATAAACAATAAAAAAGTATATTTGACCCAAAAAGGCCTTGATGATCACAAAAAAGAATATGACGATTTGGTCAAGACTAGGCGTGCCGAAGTAGTTGAGAGACTCTCCCTTGCCCGCGAGATGGGAGATCTGTCAGAAAACGCTGAATACACAGCAGCAAGAGAGGAACTTGCTTTTATTGATGGAAGAATTGACGAGCTTGAGATGCTTCTCAAGCAGGCAGTAATTATTGAAGGGGTAGGACACAAAGGCAAACTTATTGATCTTGGATCAAAAGTGACTGTAAAAGTAAAAGGTAAGCAGGAAGTTTTCACTCTGGTGGGTGAATGGGAAGCAGATCCTACTGAAAAAAAAATCTCTCACGAGTCCCCTCTTGGGAAAGCTTTAATGGGTAAAATAGTGGGAGACGATATCGAAGTTGAAGCCCCGGTTGGAAAAATGGTCTATACCATTGTGGACATAAGTTAATTCTCTCTTCCTCTATTAAACTATACCAGATTTTGCTAAACTTAGGCTTATGAGTGATAAATTAATGCTTGCAGTTCTCAAGGAAAAGCCTGCTCCCGGTGTAACCATTAAACAAGTTCCGCGTTCCTTGCCCCAACAAGACGAAGTTCTGGTAAAAGTCAGGTATAGCTCAATTTGCGGAACAGATATTGGGATTTATGACTGGAATCCATGGGCCGCAGCACACATCAAGCCTCCTCAGGTCATGGGGCATGAAATGGTCGGGGAGATTGTTGAAATCAACTCCAAAGACCAAACTAATTTTCAGCCGGGGGACTTAGTATCCTCAGAAACCCATATTTTTTGTGAGAATTGTTATCAGTGTAGTATAAAAAATTATCATATTTGCGAAAATATGAAATTGTTTGGCATAGGTCGCGACGGCGCATTCGCTGAGTATGCGACAATTCCTGTGAGAACAACCTGGAAAAATGATCCTGTAATTCCGGTTGAGTCCATGAGTGTTCAGGAGCCGTTGGGAAATGCCGTTAACGTAGTCACCAAAGCAAATGTTAAGAATAAAAAAATTTTGGTGATGGGCTTGGGGCCTACGGGTCTTTGCGCCGGGATGGTAGCAAAAGCTTATGGGGCAAGGGAAGTAGTCGGAGTAAACCGGCGGGAATACAGACGTAAGCTTGCTATGGAAGTCGGTTTTGATCGAGTTACTGATAAATTGGAAGATAAAGAATATGGTACTTTTGATGCGGTTCTCGAGATGAGCGGAAATCGTTTGGGAATTCAAATCGCGCTTGATGCCGTCCGAATTGCCGGTAAAATAATTGCTTTTGGAATACCTAAAGAAAGTATCAATATCGACTGGGGAAAATATATGATTAGCAAAGAGCTATCAATTGAATCGGTTTTTGGCCGGATGATTTGGGACACATGGAAAGATACAACAGAGCTTTTGGTAAGTGGAAAAGTTGATTTGAAAAAAATCATTACTCATAGATTCAAACTGTCAGAATTTGAAAAGGCAATGGAAGTGATGAAGAGTGGTGAATGCGGTAAAATTCTTTTAGAACCATAAAATGAATAGTACTGATTTTTATAAAAAAATTGAAGAGATTACCATCAAGGGAAAGACTCCTTATGTCATTGAATCGGGAGAAGGTGCGTATCTAAAAATTAATGGACGCGACAAATTAAATTTTTGCTCAAGCCATTATCTAGGTTTGACCACAAACGCGCGACTGAAGAAAGCTGCAAAAGACGCAATTGATAAATACGGAATGGGTACAGGATACCGAACTCTTGCCGGAACACATGTTTTACATATTCAGCTTGAGCAAGCTCTTGCCCGGTTTAAAAATGCAGAGGCTGCAATCGTTCTGACTGGTGGATATATGGCAAATTGTGCGGCAGTCCAGACAATTATCGGCAAGGAGGATATCGTCATTTCTGATGAATTAAATCACGCATCAATCATTGATGCCGTGCGAATATCAGGAGTTAAAAATAAATTTATCT
>DATLNW010000024.1:0-7042 GCA_035536575.1 Lysobacterales bacterium | reverse complement strand
CTTACATTTTCTTTTATGCTCCTGTGAAAGAGACTTGTGTCCTGTGGAACAAAAGCAATGGATCGGCGCAAACTTTCCAATGTCACGTTGTTTATATTTTGCCCATCTATTTTAATCTCACCCGATTGAATATCGTAATGTCGAAGCAGGAGTGAAACAAAGGTTGTTTTACCGGCCCCGCTTCTTCCCACAAATCCCACTTTTTGCCCCGCGGGAATTTGGAGAGAAAAGTTGTTAAAAACTTTTGTCTCTCCGTATTCAAAGTCCATTGAGTCAATATCAATATTCCCAGCTGATAATTCTAAATTGACAGCACCTGGATTGTCTACGATAATATGATCATGTAGGATCTCTTCGAGACCCTCCTTTGCCTCACCGTAATATTTACTGGCATTTGCCATCTCCTGTCCAATAAAAAGAAATTGATCAGATATATTGCCAACTATTGCAACAGTCATAATAACCACACCGATACTTACAAAATTATTTTGGAATAAGTATACTGATGTGAATATCATAGAAGCAACAAATATACATATCAGGACTCCGTTAGCGAATAATATCCACTCACTAATCTTCCAATGTGAAAAACCCGCTTCTCTATCTTTATTTATGAATCTTTTAATATAATCCTTTTCTCCGGTTATATAAGCATATTCATGAACCAACGAAATATTGGAAAGAGAATCAACTACCTTTCCCTTAAGCGTTGACAAGGTTTTAGCTGATTTGAATGAATATGGCTGAAGTTTTTTTGAAAAACCTATATTAATGCCAAGGAAAATTATAGACCAAATAGCAATTATTAAGCCTAGTCTGTAATCACTTATCCATGAAAAGATAACGTACCAAAAAAGACCAAGTATCAAGGGTATGAATTGCCATAAAAATTTTTCAAACAATTGTTCGGTCCCATCAACTGCATGTGATATTTTATTTGACAACGATCCTGCAAATTTACTATTAAAATAATCTTTACTGTGTAGAGTTAGATATTCATAAAGAAGTTGATATGCACTTGCTCTGAAATTTATGAACCAGTGCATACCCATAAATCCACTGGTACGCCATATTGTTTCTGAAACTAAGAGCAGTACAGGATATAAAATTGTCCATAACCATACTTGATTTAGATTAACTGGGCTTGCAGCAATTGAGTCAGTTAGGTTTCTCAAAATAACCACCAAAAATCTACCACCAAGAGTACTGGCTATAAATACACAAAATAGAGCTGCGACTGCCCATTTTTTGTGCAATTTAGAAATAAATATCCCGAACAAAATCGGGTTTTTAGGAATAGAATTATTCATTGCGCTATAAAGGGGAATTAAGGAGAAATGTTAAACCAATGATCTCTCAAGACCTTACTATTACTTTATTATAATAGTGAAGCTACTATAAATCAAGTGTTTTTTAATTTAGACTTAATTTTTTCCAAGAGCTCTTCGGCGACAAATGGTTTGGGAATATAGTCATCTGCCCCCAGATTTAGACCCTTAATAATAGCACTCATGGAGTCACGAGCGCTAAGTATGATAATCGGGACTTTTTTATGGATTTTCCTGATTTCCAAAACTGTTTCTTCACCGGTCATAACAGGTAATCCTAAATCCATAAGTATTATATCGGGAGCATTTTTTTTAAAGCGTTCCAAGGCAGTCTGACCATTGGATGCGGTATCCACAGCATATCCATTATCAATCAACAATTCTTTTAAAAACTGTTGTATATCGGTGTCGTCTTCAACCAACAATATGTGGCCTCTCATTTACGGGTTATTATAACAACTGAAGAAAGTTGAGGCAAGCAGATTAGCGGATTATAATTGCAGAGCGCTCAGGACCTGTGGAGACAAATTTGATTTTGGCCCCAATTTGTTTTTCAATTTCTGAAATATATTTTTTCGTCAGATCAGGTAAATCATTGAACTTTTTTACTCCCTTTGTAGATTTTTGCCAGCCCTTAATTGTTTTATAAACAGGCTTAATTTTTGATAAAAAGCCTGCATCGCCATCATAGTAGTTTACTTTTTTACCGTTCAAGGTATATCCCGTGCAAATTTTAATCTCTGAGAAACCATCCAATACATCAATCTTGGTAAGGGCGACTTCTGTGAAGCCATTAATTTGTGTCGCAAAACGTACCAATTCTGCATCAAACCAACCACAACGTCTGGGTCGCCCTGTCGTTGCCCCGAATTCATCGCCAACTTTTCTTAAAGCCTCTCCATCTTTATCAAAAAGTTCTGTCGGGAAAGGTCCTGAGCCAACACGTGTTGTGTATGCTTTGACAATTCCCACAACATTTTTTATTTTGGTTGGAGGTATGCCTGCACCTGCATTTGATCCGCCGGGAAGAACAGTTGAGGAAGTCACAAAGGGATAAGTCCCCCAATCAATATCAAGAAAAATAGCTTGAGCCCCCTCAAGTAATATTTTTTTGTTTTTTTCTATAGCATTTTGAAGAATTGGGAAGGGTTCTTTTACAAATGGTAAGATTTTATCCCGGAGCGCAAAGAAATCTTTTTCTATATCTTTTTGTTTTAAAGGTTTTCCGCCTATTGCCTGAATGATTTTGTTTTTAAGAATCAGTTCAATTCTCAACTTTTCTGCGAATTGTTTTTTATCCAGAAGATCCAGAATTCTGATACCGTTTCTGCTTATTTTATCAGCATATACCGGTCCGATTCCTCTGCCTGTTGTTCCTATTTTTGCCTTGCCTTTTGCGTCTTCATATAGTTTATCAAGGATTTTGTGGTAGGGAAGAATGAGATGGCATCGGGGAGAGATGAGAATTTTTCCTCTTAAGCGTATTCCTGCTTTCTCAAGAGTGTCTATTTCTGATAAAAATCCCTCAAGATCAATCACAACGCCATTTGCTATTACTGCTTTTGTTTTGGGAGCAAAGATTCCTGAGGGGATTACGTGAAGCGCGAACTTGCCATATTTATTTATAACCGTGTGTCCTGCATTATTGCCGCCGTTAAAACGGACTATGAAATCAGATGATTCAGAAAGATAGTCAACTATTTTCCCTTTTCCTTCATCTCCCCATTGCGATCCGATGACAATTGATACAGGCATTTACTGAATTGAGTTTATATTAGATCAACAATAAAATCAAGAATTAAAAATTACTATTTAAATGCGAATTACTCAACGAACTTTTTTGAGTTTTTAGCAAGTGGTTTGGTTACCTGATAAATTGCCAGAAGAAGCAACGCGACTCCTAAAATCTGAGTCGGACTTAAAGTTTTGCCAAACATAAAATAGTCGATAAAAATAGCACTTGCCGGCCAAGTTAATTCACAAATTGTCGCAATTCTTGCCGGTGTTCTTTTCAAACCATAATAATAGATAAGCATTGCAATTAGTCCTGTTGAGAACGTTATTCCAACAAGAGTTATAATTTGTTGTTGGCTGAGGGACACCATCGCAGATTGTTGTCCCAGTCCAAAAATTATTATCAGAGCAAAGACAGGAGCAATGGCAAAACGCAGTGCCGCAGCACTTAGAAAAGAGATATCTTTTAAGACATATCTCCCAAGAGACGTTCCTGCTCCCCACATAGCAGCTGCTGATATAGCCAGAAGAGCTGCCAATGCGGTTCCTCCGCCTGTCTGAAGATTAACTTGCAAATCCTTAAAAGAAATTAGATATGCTGCTACTAATGCCAAACCAGCCCAAAGTAAAAATCTTTTTGTGATTTTTTCTTTCAGGAGCAATGCTGCAATTGAAATTGCGAAAATTGGTTCTAATTGCTGGAGGAGAACTACAACAGAATAGGGAATATATTGGACCATCCCAAGGGCTGCAGTATAAAAGATAGTTCCTAATGCTCCGGCAAAAAGACCAATTAGGGTAATTACGATCCAATCCTTTCTGGTCATTTTTTTTAAGTCTCTTATCCACAAAGGGAAAAGCAAAAGCATTACAAGAAGTCCAAAGATATGTTCGTAGAAAACAACAACTGCCGGAGGAAGTGTATAGAGGCTTACTCTAAGGAGCGCGTCAAAGCTCCACAAAAGAGACGCAATGATAATAAAGACCGGCCCGAAAGCCAAAAGTTTTTTCATAATTCTTCCTTTCACCCCCCTACGCTAAAGCTTCGGAGGGTAGTCCCGCCTAGCTTTATGCGACGTGGGACATCCCGACTGTACGGTCGCTGTCTGAATTACACAGACTCATGCTCGCTTAGCGAGCTCGTAGAGTTGATCGCGTCAAACGCGATTTACTACCGATATTGAGTTACACAATACCCCGAAAGAATAAATTAATGATAAAGATTTATGTTGAAGTTGTCAATTGCTAAAAGCAATAGATGTATCAGCCCAGTAGTAACGAGATGATTGTTGCTACTCCAGCTAAGCTCATCACAATTGTGATGAACCAACCTAAGGTAGTAATCATTGGGTGGCTAATCCGATCTTTAACGACTCTTTTATTGCTAGCCATTTGTACGATTAGAAAAAGTATAACCGGGGCCACCAGACCGTTCACAATGGCCGAGTAAATTAGAAGTTTGATTGGATTAATCCCAAGAAAATTAATATCCATAGCAATTATCATTGAAAGAATAATCACCCCGTAGAACGCACGCGCCTGATGGAGTTTTCTAAATAAACCGGAACGCCATTTAAAACTTTCTGCGATAGTATAAGCAGCGGAGCCTGCCAAAATAGGAACGCTCAGAAGCCCCATACCTATAATTCCAATTGCAAAAAGAAGAAAAGCGTAGTCCCCGGCAAGGGGACGTAGTGCTTCAGCTGCATCGGAAGCGGATGTGATGTTATGGATTCCATTTGCAAAAAGAACAGCTGCACACGTTGCAATTATAAAGTACATTACAGAATTTGAAACAAACATTCCTGTCCACACATCAATCCTCATTTTTTTAACCTCCTGGGGAGTTGTCCCGGTTCTTAGCCTGATTGATGTTTTGCCATGAAGTATTTCTTCCTCGACTTCATGAGAAGTTTGCCAAAAAAATAGATATGGAGAAATGGTAGTGCCCAAAATCGCTGTGACCATAAAGATTTGATCCTTTGTGAAATTCATAGAGGGAATAAAAGTATATCTCATAAGTTCCCGTATATCGATATTGGCAAAAAATGCGGTTAAGATATAAGAAAACAAAACCAAAACAAGATATTTTAGATATTTTGCATACTTTTCATAAGGTGTAAAAATTTGAAGAAAAAGACAGAAAAAAGTAAACACGCCAACTAGTATGGCAAAATTTAAATTGGGATATAAAAGTTTGGTAGCTCCGGCCATCGCGCCGATATTGGCTGCTATATTGAGAGTATTGGCAATAAATAAAAGAAGTGCACAGATGTATAAAACGGGCTTGGAATAATTAATCCGTATATTACCCGCAAGACCTCTGCCTGTTGTCAAACCAATCCTGGCGCACATTTCCTGAACAATCGCCATAAGAGGAAATGTAAATAGAGAAAGCCACAGAAATTGAAATCCGAATTGCGCGCCTGATTGGGAATATGTTGCAATTCCTGAGGGATCATCATCTGCTGCGCCGGTGATGAGCCCGGGCCCCAGATTGTTCCAAAACCCGCGCGCTTTTTTAATTTTGGTCAGCTCGACTGTTTCTTTCCCTAGTTTTCTCGTTGCCTCAATCCCTTTTTCTAAGGCAATTGAGGGAGCTGATATCAATTCCTCAATTTTATTCTCCATATAATAATTAAGACGATTTTTTCACAATTTAGCAATAGGTTTTTGCTATAATCTCAACAAGTGATTTATTTCCCCAAAAGCCGAAGGAGAATTATTTTCTTGTCGATACTTGTAGTATTTGGCGTGTTTCAGCTATTATTGTTTGCAGTCACCAAGCCCTCAACCCAACCTGTCCAAACCACAACTCCAACACCTGCTGTCAAAATAGAAATCTCCAAAGAAGTAGAAATTCAACCATCTGAACCGTCTATATCTGATACAGTTTTGGGATCTGAAACACTAACTTATCCGGAAAGAATAAATGCGAGGGTTATCGAGGTAAGGGATGGGGATACAATTGAAGTCGATTTTGGAGGGAGCAAAAAGACTGTTAGGTATATCGGTATTAATGCTCCCGAGACAGTTGATCCCAGAAAGACAGTCCAATGCTTTGGACGCGAGGCAAATAACATTAACAAATCATTGGTTGAGGGCCAAATAGTTCAGTTGGAAAAAGATATTTCAGAAACGGATAAGTATGGGAGATTACTTAGATATGTTTATATAGGGAATATTTTCGTCAACCAATATCTAGTTGAGGAAGGTTTTGCCCATTCATCGTCCTATCCGCCGGATATTAAATACCAAGAAGATTTGGATTCTGCAGAAGAGGAGGCGAGGAGTGCCAATAAAGGATTATGGGCGGCATGTGGAGGGTCATCTAATAATCCATTCACAGTAAATTCTAATACCTCAACGGACAAGGATTGCTCGGATTTTTCCACACATCAGAACGCACAGGATTATTTTATCTCAAAAGGCGGAAGTAGTACCAATAATGTAGATAAGCTGGACGGATCAGACCGCGATGGGTTGGTATGCGAAACCCTACCTTAATTTGCACCAGATAATTATTATTTAAGTTTGCATTAATAATTAAGAACCACGGGGATTGTAAAGAGGTCTCATTTGTGGTCGTGATATGTGTTCAGCTCCAGTTCCACCACGGATTAGAATATGAACCGTACCGGCATCTTCAAGTCTTCTCTTCCCTGCACCTCTAGCATCATTAAGTCCTCTAAACGGTAAGGGCTTAGGGTCATCAGTACTATCTATGAATGGAGCTGGTTTTTTATCTAGAGCTATTTTTTGGGCAGATCTTATTGATGCTTCAGAAGCAAGAAGTGGTCCTTTATATTTTGTAATCCCTCTGGCTAGTTTATCAGCTTCTTTGGTGGTAAACCCTGCCCCTATATATAATTTGTGATATACTCTGCTTGCCTCAGCCAAAGCCTTTCTTCTGTCAGGCGCAATCTGTGCAATTATACGTGGATCTCCTTCGATAAATGTCATAGTTATTCCTCCTTAAA
>DATLNW010000023.1:0-9723 GCA_035536575.1 Lysobacterales bacterium | reverse complement strand
TCGAGCAGAAGCAGATAAGCCCGAGTATAAAGGAATTCTTGCCGTGACTGATGATCCGTTGGTCTCATCTGACATTATCGGAAATTCTCACTCTAGCATAGTTGACTTGTCACTCACTCAAGTCGTTGGTGGAAATATGCTTAAAGTTATTGCTTGGTATGACAACGAATACGGTTATGCCAATAGACTGGTGGAGGAGACAATAATGGTTGGAAGTCAGCCTGCAGCAGCTGCTCCTACATCAGGTGGAGCAACCGGCGGACAAGGTGAATCTCCCGTTCCTAATCCTGCGTCAACTCCTGTTTCTACCCCTTCAAGTGATCAACCAACCCCGCCGGCCCCATCACCAACTGAGTCAAATCCCGTAGATCTAAATGCTGCCCCCAGTTGATCAATAAACAAAAGATCAAAAATCAAATAGTAAAAATACATATTAAAAATGAAAAATATTTTATATTTTATTTGTGTTTTTAATTTTTGATATTTAATGTTTGATATTCATGACAAATCTTATCGCCATCCCTAACACCCGTATAATTACCGTTTCGGGAAGAATCGCATCAGGATCAACAACTCTAGCCAAAAAGCTCGCAGAACATCTTAACTGGCGCCGTTTGGAGGGAGGGGATATATTTTGGGAAGCAGTAAGGAAAAAGATGAATCTTTCTCCTAAAGATACCAAATTAAGACCTGATGAGGAAGATGTTCTTTTTGAAAAAAAACAGAAAGAACTTCTTGATAATGAGCACAATCTAGTTCTTGAGAGTAAGCTGGCAGGATTTGTAGCTCAAGACAAGCCGGGGATATTTAAAATTCTTGTAATGTGCGAAGATGCAGAGGGCGTTGATCAAACACAAATCCGTATCGACAGGCTTGTTAATCGTGAGAAGATCTCAATGCTTGATGCAAAGGAGGAGGTATTGACGCGTGAAAAAAATGATGTTGAGAAATGGAGAAGGCTTTATGCCGCGGATGATCCCAACTGGACATATTGGAATGATTTGTATTACGACATTGTAATCAATACCTTTTTTCATGATCCGGATGAGAGCCTCCATATGGCAATAGAGGCACTCGGGGTTAAAAAGAAAAATTAAAAATGAAATATGAAAAATACATATTAAAAATAAAAAATATTCTTAAATTTTGTTTTGTATTTTTACTTTTTAATCTTTACTTTTTAATTTTAGGCTCAAAAGCACCTATTTTTGCAAATGAAACCACTCAGGTTGCAGAGTCCTCAGGAGTTAACTATCAGCTATCTTATCCTGGCTTATTACCCGATCATCCATTGTATTTTCTAAAAGCCGGACGCGACCGAATAATGTCATTTTTCATCTCCAAACCTCTTAAGAAAGCGGAATTTAATCTGATCCAGGCGGATAAAAGAGTTGAAGCCAGCTTTCTGCTTTCCAAAAAAGGAGGGGACAAAATTGATTTGGCCCAGTCTACTTTTTCAAAAGCTGAGAACTATTTTGAGGATGCTATAGATAACACTGCTGCTGCAAAAGCGCAGGGAATGAACACAATCGAGCTTTCGCAAAAACTGCATGATTCTAATCAAAAACACCAACAAATTCTAAAAGACATGACAGAAAAGCTAAGTGAAGCAAACAAAGAAAAGTTTGCTACTGAGCACGGGCGGCTTAAGCAATTTGAGAAAAAAGTAAAAGAATTAAATCAGAAGCAATAGATAAATTAACTGCTTTCGTAGAACTTTTTTAAACACCCGTAATACACTTGTAAGAAAACAATATCAATAATTTATTCATATGAGGCTATTGACTATTTTTGATACAGAAGTGCATAGTTGACACCCAAGATCTAGTGGCATATGATTTTTTCAGCACTAGATAACGATAAGACTAGATGCTAAAATAAAACTATGCATTGTCCATACTGCGGTACAAAGAATTCAGAAGTTGTAGAAACAAGAGATAGCTCAGACCTGGATTCTATAAGAAGAAGAAGATCCTGTCTAGATTGCGCAAAGCGCTTTACAACTTATGAAAGAATTGAAAATGTAGCCTTGGTTGTTATAAAAAGAGATGGAAAAAGAGAGCAATTCAATAGAGAAAAGCTGGAGCACGGTCTTCTAAAAGCTTGTGAGAAAACAACTATACCAACAGAATTGATAGAAAAAACAGTAGCTGAAATAACACGGGAGTTGCGAGGTTTGGATACGATGGAAGTTGAAAGTACAATGATAGGCCAGCTAGTAGCCAAAAAGCTAAAAGCATTAGATAAGGTAGCATATATAAGATTTGCAAGCGTTTTTAAGAGATTTGTTGATGTAGAAGATTTTGAAAAAGAAGTGAAAGGGTTAACACCCAACAAGCCAACATTATGAAACTTGATGGAATAAGACAAAAAGTATTTATGGATCGTTACTCTCTGAAAGACGAGACTGGTGTAGCACTGGAGCAAACTCCTTCCGATATGTGGAGAAGGGTTGCTCGTGGAGTTGCAGAAGCTGAGAAGAAAACAGACAGGAAAAAATGGGAAAGTGAATTTTACCGCGTGATGGATGAATTTAAATTCGTCCCAGCGGGCCGCATATTATCCGGTGCGGGAACAGGTTACCAGGTAACTTACTTCAATTGTTTCGTTATCCCATCTCCCAAAGACTCACGTCATGGAATTCTTGAAGCGCTTGGACAATTGGTTGAAATTCAGGCCCGCTCCGGTGGGGTTGGCTTGAACATGTCCAGTCTTCGCCCCAAGGGCGCAAGAGTTAAAAAGGTCAATGGTACCTCCAGTGGGCCAGTTAACTGGGCAACCTTATTCTCAGTTGCAACTCATGATATTGTCCAGCAAGGCGGATCAAGACGCGGCGCAACTATGCTTATGCTTTGGGATTGGCATCCTGATATCGAAGAGTTCATCACTGTTAAGGAAGACCTGACCAAAATCAACGGCGCCAATTTGTCAGTTTGTGTATCCGACGCATTTATGGAAGCTGTAAAAGCAGATGGTGATTGGGATCTTGTTTATCCGGATCTGACAGATCCAAAATACGACACAAAGTGGGATGGGGAAATAGATAAATGGAGAAAAATGGGTGGACGTGTGATAGTTCACAAGACCATCAAAGCCCGCTATCTTTGGGATCTTATCTGCACAGCTGCCAGGAAATCTGCAGAACCGGGTTTGCATTTCCTGGAAAGATCCAATAAAAGATCAAACACATGGTATTTTGAGAGGCTAGTTGCCACCAATCCATGTGGTGAACAGCCGCTTGGAGCATGGGCTGTATGTAACTTGGGCGCGATGAACCTGGCAGCTTATGTTAAAGATGGTGAATTTGATTTTGACAATTTTGGAAAAGATACCAAAGTCGCCATGAGGCTTCTGGATAATGTGATTGACCTGACTTATTATTTCTTCAAGGAAAATGAGAAATGCTCAAAAGATATCAGACGAACGGGTCTTGGGATAATGGGACTTGGGGACGCACTTATTAAAATGAAACTCCGCTACGGATCTGAGGAATCATTCCCCATGGTTGAGAAGATATTTAAGACTTTGCGTGACAGCGCCTATGATGCATCAGCTGATCTCGCACGCGAAAAAGGATCCTTCCCATTGTTTCAAAGACAAAAATATCTGAAAGGGTATCACATAAAAGCTCTTCCTAAAAAACTTCAGGACAAGATATTCAAGCAGGGAATCCGCAACGCAGTTCTTCTGACAATTGCCCCAACCGGTACAACAGGGCTTGTCGCAGGTGTAACATCAGGAATTGAACCTGTTTATGAGTTTACGTTTACACGAAAATGGAGAGGTGGAGAGGAAACAATGTATCATCCGCTTTTTGATGAATGGAGACTTGCTAATCCTGATTCTGAAAGACCAGCTTATTTCGTAAGTGCCAATGACCTAACGCCATTGGAGCATGCAAAAGTCCAGGCAATTGCACAAGCTTACATTGATTCTTCAATCTCCAAAACAGTTAACGCGCCAAATTCTCACACAATTGACGATGTTAAAAATCTCTACATGGCAGCATATGATCTGGGTTTGAAAGGCGTTACCTATATGCGGGATGGATCACGTCAAGGCGTTCTTGAGAGGATTGTCGAGAAGCCAGTTGAAAAACCGGTTGAGGTAGCACCAGCAATTCCTGTAACACCCAGAATGCCCCGTCCCATGATGCTTCAGGGATTGACTTACAAATCAGACAGCCCATCAGGCAAATTGTATGTCACCCTAAATCACGACGAAAAAGAAAACTTGTTTGAAGTATTTATAAATCACGGCAAGTCAGGATCTGATTTGATGGCACTTGCTGATGCGCTTGGACGGATGATTTCATTTGTCTTAAGAATCCACAGTCCTGTCCCAACTCGAGAGCGGGTCCGTGAAATAATTTCAGAACTTGCAGGAATCGGGGGATCCAGAAGCATTGGGTTTGGTGAGAACAGAGTGCGCTCACTTCCTGATGCAATCTCAAAAATCCTCGCCAAGCACTATAACTTTAAGGTCAATGGTAAAGTTGAGGATAAAGAAGTACTGGCAAGTATAAGAAAAGAATTTGCCCAGGCCGAATCCGCTGAGGCCACACCCGCAGCTAGTGTAAGTACTGCGCAGGTAATGGCAGACAAGCAGCAAGATGAAGAACCGGTTGTGGTCTCCCAACTATCACTCACTGATACTTCGTCATCACTTAGCTCAAGCTCAACAAGTCTATTTGATATTTGTCCTGAGTGTGGATCAGGAACACTTGCTTATGAAGAAGGTTGTAGAAAATGCTATGCATGCGGCTATAGCGCTTGTTGATGATTAAAGATTCTATTCTGCTAATTAGTTTTTCTGATCTTTTTGTGAATCTTTCAGCAGGATGGTTTGGAGCAGCGTTTATTATTCCGATTAAAATTAGAAGCCGGAAAAAGAGAATTGAGGCGTTGCTTTTAAACATGACCTTTGGTATAGTTTATTTGGCACTTGCCATAGTCCTAAGGAGTTCGATATGAAAAATATTACTCATAAAAAAACAAGTTCTGATGATATTCTTTTTGATATGAACGTTAAAGTTGCAATAGCGTTTGGTTTGGCAGCGATTTGTTTTTTGCTTCTCTACATTGCGTTGTTCAAATAAAATAAACCCTCTTTATTCTTCGAGTGATCCTCAGGCCTGAGATTTGAGAAGTTTTACGCTTTTGCAGGTTGGGGTTGGCGGGGAATCAAAACTTCATTTATAGGTTTTAGCAATGGCCAATCAACATGACGATCACCTTCAAGTGGCAGCAAGTAATTACCTTTTACTGGAAGATCAGAGCCTGTAAAAATGGCACGAGCTGTCTTTAATTCTGTAAATATTGTCGCCGGGACGGTAATAAATGCGCGCCGGCCAGTGATACCTCTTTTTTGCATGCCTTCAGTATCAATTACAGGAACTTTTGCGAAAAGTTCATATGATAATGCAGCTTCTTCATTTTTTTGCCTAGCATGAAGCCCTTCAAGTAATTGTTCTTTACTCACATTTCTTCCCTGCATGAAATCATCATATTCATCCTTACTCATCCCTTCGACTGCTGCAATTTTGAGTTCTCTTTTTGCTAGATACCTAACCGCGTGGAGTTGAACTGCACCTGCTTTGCACATAGCAATATATTCTGTGAGTGTTGGTCTTGCATATGTGACATCTGGACGGTCAGGAAAAGATGCAGAGAGAGCATCCCAGTCCAGTGCTTGGTGCTCTGCAATTACATCTTCTGTATTATCAACAAAACGTGAAACTTCATCTAATGCCCCATTGGGTAGCCATGAAAGATCTCCCGGGCCATCAGCCAATACATGACTAATACCTTCAATCCACCCCGAAGGGTTCTTGCCTTCTGTTTCCGTGTTCACCTTGTTTTCTTGCTCCCACGACATAATAAGTGGACTATATATTATAAGCCTCAAGATGTCAATAGGTACTTCACGGTTTTATATTCATTTTCCCTATTGTAAAAAGAGAGGAAGGGTGGTATTCTGGGAACGTAAAGTTTTGGAAATCATGGTGCAAATCCATGACTGTGCCGCAACTGTAACCCACTCCGCGTAAAGCTACGCGGGTCGAGGAAGTCAGAAAACAAAACTTTATTTATAGATCCCGAGCAGGAGTTTGGTATAAAGTTATCCTTCTCGGAATTACCGGAGGGATTTTTTTATGCTTCGGCAAGCTCAGCACAAGTTAGAAAAAGTTTAAATATGGACAAAAGAACTAAAAAAGTTGGATTAATTCTCATCGGAGTACTGGTACTTCTTATAGGTGCAGCAGCTTTATTTACTGTAAATAACCCCAGCAAGATTGTAGATAGCCCAACTCCAACAATAGTATCCGAGCAAGAAACCCAAAGCCAGACACTGTCATATCAAGGCGAGGACGGTAAAGACGCGCTTAGTTTATTAAAAGATAAAGCAACAGTTGAGCAGAATTCCTCAGGGCTTGTTATCTCAATTAATGATAGATTGGCAGAAGATAAAAACAAAGAATTTTGGGCATTCTATGTAAACGGGAAAATGGCAGAAGTGGGACCTGCTGAATATATAACTAAAGATACAGATAAAATAGAGTGGAAAATAGAACGGTATTAGATTTAAGAAGTAAGATTTAGGATTTAAGAATTTCTTTAATCTTATCTCTTTAATCTTTAATCTTTGGAATATGAAACTTAATAAATTAATAAACCCAATGTTAATTATCGGATTTGCTGTGGCGTTAAGACTGCTTCCACATCCAGCAAATTTTGCGCCAATTGCAGCGATGGCACTTTTTGGGGGAGCATATCTGAATAGAAAATACGCATTGACCGTGCCTCTTGTTGCGATGTTTATCTCAGATTTATTTTTGGGGTTTCATGCAAGCATGCCGCTTGTTTATATAGGCTTTTTTCTGACCGGCGTTATAGGTCTGTATCTTGCCAAGCATAAAACGGTTTACTCTGTCGTGGGTGCAAGTTTACTTTCCTCAATTTTATTTTTTTTTCTCACCAATTTTAATTACTGGTACGCAACAGCGTTGTACCCCAAAACCATAGGCGGTTTATTCCTCTCCTACTATAATGCTCTTCCTTTTTTCAGAAACTCAATTGTTGGGGACTTACTATATGTTGGTTTATTTTTCGGAGCGTATGAGCTCGGTTTGAGATTTGCTAAAAGACCATTGGCTGCTCAGGTTTAAATTCTTATGCCAATTTACACAAGGACAGGTGATAAGGGGACAACTTCTTTATTTGATAAAACCCGTGTTCTAAAATCAAGCGACCGGGTTGATACATACGGCACAATTGATGAACTAAATTCCGCAATTGGGGCCGCGATCTCGCAGTTAAAAAGAAGTAAGAAGCAAGAATTAAGAATTAAGGATGAGTTGGAAAAGGTTCAACATGATTTGCTGGAAATCGGATCTGCGCTGGCCAACCCAAAATCTCTGCCTATTAAAGATCTGAATTCCCGCCCGACTGATTTTGAAAAATTGATTGATAAAATGACTGCAAAAATTCCAGAGTTGAAAAATTTTATCTTACCGGGCGGAAGTAAAGCAGGTTCTCTTCTTCATGTGGCACGAACTATCGCGAGGCGTTCTGAGCGTCGGATTGTCCATCTTATCCAGACTGAGGAAATTGATCAGGATATTGTGATTTATGTAAATCGACTCTCAGATCTTCTCTTTACAATGGCCAGATACGTAAATCATAAGGAAAAGAAAAAAGAGACAATTTGGAAGAAAAAGATTTAGCCTTATGCATGCTGAAGCTATCGGGTATTCCCCACCAACAGAACACAGAAGACACTTTTCTGTAGTTAATAATAGTGATCTTTTGCAGATCGAAGCATTGCAAAAACAGTCGGATAGTGCGTTAGGAAGAGAAAGAAATGCTTCGGGACAATTTGATAACTATAATTTTGTTCTTGCCAGATGGGGATACGAGCGTCTAAGAACAGAGAAGCACAAGGAGCAATTTAAAGTAAATGAGCTTCAAAATGTAAAAACAGCACTTCGGGAGCGCAACCAAACCGCTGAAAGCAGGCTAGATATGGATATTGGGGAAGATAAAAAAATCCACAATGAAGTATTTCCTGATAGTTCGTATGAAGAAGTACTTTATCGCGGACTCAGATATCGAGCTGAAAATGGATCCAATGAAATAGTAAGGGAAGAGGCAGAGATAGCCGGCTTTTTGGAAATTCAGGAAGTATTGACTTCAGATAAAACAGAAGTCGGCACGAAGGCATTTATGATATCAGGACCCGGGTTTGAAAAAGATACACCTTATGTACACAATTTTGTTGACAGCTATGAATTGGCGGAAGATGAAAATGGCAAACGTTTTATCCAGTACACCCGTTTTGCTTCACCTTTGGGGTACGATAAATATGAGGAAATAGCTCTAGGGTTTGATACTGACTATTTCAAAGAACAGGATAAGTCAATTGACGCGTGGTATTTAGAACACCCCATTTTTATTTCAGCAGATGATAAAAATCAAACAGCAGATGACGTTTTCACTGAGCACTTTGCAAAAGATGTCAAAGCAATGGAGGAGGAAGAATTTCAAAAGCTGTGGAAAATATATTCACCCTTCGCTCTTTACTATCTTGATCAGTTAACAAAAGATGATTTTGATCCAGTTGCGATAGCTGAGGCATATAATACTTTACTTCTATGTACAGAAGATAAGGATATGCGAGCGCAAAATAAAGAAATAGATATCTTTGTTGCATCTCAGGCAATGGAGTTGAATATAAGTGAAAATCAATATATTGCGGCAATGGTTAATAAATTTGGCAGAAGAGATGTAAAGGAAGTAAAAGCGGGTTGCGGGAGTTCAGGTGGGGTTAGCTTTGCAGGATTTGGTGTTGAAGCAGCGGGTGGTGTTTTTGTTGCAAATAGCGTCGCAGGGTTTGGATTAAAGGCAAATGGAACACAAGAATGGTTTAATTGTCCGAAGTGTAGTTTTAAGGCAGACGGACCAATTGGTAATACGTGTCCGGGGTGCAGACTTACGAAAGATGAATATGTAGAAGCAGGAGGTAAGGAGTGCTAGTCGCAGAAAATAATGGGCAACAAAACTGTGAAATTTGTTACAAGATAATTTGTCGCGGGTGTGGGTGGGAGGCAAATGACGAGGAAGTTTTGCAAATCCAAAAAGAAGAATTAACCGCGTGTCCTCTCTGCGGCTGGCAGCCAAAACACTCGATTTTATAATCATTTTGTGAGGATTTTTTCATTGCCTCTTGAACTCTCGCGTGATAAGATTATTTTATGGATAATAGCGCCAAGCAGACAACCCATTCGGTGGATTCGGCAAGCTCACCACAAGCAAGCTCAGGGCAGACAGATAACAATTCACAATTAACAGTTGACACATCACAAATAAAAAACGATCAAGCAACTCAACCTGATGCTCAAGCAATCAAGCCCATTAGCACTCCTGTTCCGAACCGTGGAGGAATTCCGGTAAATCCTGCGCCTTTCCAACCGGTTCTGAGTAATACACAGGCAGACACTCAGCAAGCCTCTCCCGTAGTCTCGCCAAGAGGTAAGGAGCAAGAGCCGGTTCCTGCTCCGCTTCCTGATGTTGCAAAGATGTCGGAGGCAGAAATTGTAAATGAAGAAAAGGAAGTTGAAAAAGAGCTCGAGTCAATAATTGAGAAAAGTCCTGATAATGAAAAGCCGGATATCCCAAAAGATGTTCAACAGGCAGGTGTTACTCATGCGGCGGAGGATACTCC
>DATLNW010000022.1:0-7078 GCA_035536575.1 Lysobacterales bacterium | reverse complement strand
CCGGGTTCAAGTGTTTTATAATTTTCGTAAAAATGCTTAAGCTTATTTTTTATTGCAGTTGGTATCTCGCTGGCGTCTTTGTATACTCCGTACAATGGATCAATCTTGATTGACGGGACTGCAAGAATTTTCGTATCAATTCCTGCCTCGTCCTCCATCTCAAGCATTCCGATAACAACACTTGGTATGACAGTTCCTGGTGCGACAGAATGGTCGCTTAAGACCATCACATCAAGCGGATCACCATCTTCTGCAAGAGTACCTGGTACAAATCCATAATTGGTTGGGAATACCATAGATGTGTGCAAAAATCGATCGATAAATACAGCACCTGAATCTTTATCAAGTTCGTACTTTATATTGCTGTGAAGAGGAATTTCAATAATAACATTGATCTCCCCATTTTCTACATTTTTCCCTGATTTAATTTTTGAAATATTCATAAAAATTCACCCCCACTTGTAAAGGTATCACGAGTATCAAAAGTATCACGTGTATCACGGGCAATTAGCTCGTGGTATTTGTGGTACCCGTGGTACTTCTCTAAATATCCAGCTCCGCCGTTATGGCGTTTGTCTGGATAAAGTGTTTTCGGGGAGGTACCTCATCCCCCATAAGCATCGTAAATGTTGCGTCCGCTTCTTCGGCATCATCAATACTGATGTGTTTGAGAATCCTGTTGACAGGATTCATGGTTGTTTCCCACAATTGCTCGGCATTCATTTCCCCAAGACCCTTATATCGCTGGACTGAGATATTGGCGTTTCCGCTTTTGAGCTCTTTCATCGCCTCATCACGCTCTGCGTCACTATATGCATAGCGAACATCTTTTCCGCGTTGAAGTTTGAATAAAGGCGGGATTGCAACATATAAATAGCCATTTCTGATGATATCAGGCAAGTGTCTGTAGAAAAATGTCAAAATAAGTGTTTCGATATGCTCACCATCAACATCCGCATCAGTCATGATTATCACTCGGTGGTAGCGGAGCTTCTCCATATTGATTGTGTCCCCTATCCCCGCACCAAGTGCGATAATAAGATTTTTAACTTCCTCATGCTCAATCATCTTATCAAGTCTCGCCCGTTCTGTATTTAAAATCTTTCCCTTAAGTGGCAAAATAGCCTGGAATTTCCGGTCTCTCCCCTGTTTGGCACTACCTCCTGCACTATCTCCCTCCACAAGATAAATTTCAGAAATAGCCGGATTTTTCTCCTGACAATCTGCGAGCTTTCCAGGAAGTGTCGACCCCTCAAGAGCACCTTTTCTGATAACTGCTTCCTTGGCAGCTTTTGCAGCAAGTCTTGCTTTTGCGGCCAGATAAACTTTCTCAAGAATTCTTCTGGCATCAGAGGGGTTTTCTTCAAAATGTGTTGCGAGAGATTCACGAACTATTGTGTTCACAACGGCCTGAATTTCTGAATTTCCGAGCTTTCCCTTGGTCTGTCCCTCAAACTGGATCTTGTCCTGTGGCATTTTTATAAATACTACGGCAGTCAGTCCCTCACTTGTGTCCTCACCTACTATTGAGTCATCTTCAGATTTGAAAGCGCCGGTTTTGCGCCCATAATTATTTATCGCTCGGGTCAGTGCCATCCTGAATCCCGTCAAATGACTACCTCCGTTTACAGTGTTAATAACGTTTACATATGATTCAACATTTTCAGTGTATGTGTTGTTGTATTGCAGGGCAACATCCACCTCTACCTCTCCCTGATGTTTGTTGATCCTGATAGACTTATGGAGCGGATCTTTGTTTTCATTTAGTTTTTCAACCAAAGCAGTGATCCCGCCCTCAAAGTAATAATTAATTTCCTTTTCCTGATCTTTTCGTTTGTCTTTGAGGTGGAAATAGAGTTTGGGAACAAGATAGGCTCTTTCCCTGATCTGTTTTTTGACAACATCAAAATCAAAATTTATATCAGGAAAAATTGAGCCGTCAGGAAAAAATGTAAGCGTTGTGCCGGTAATCCTTTTTACAGGGTTTTTGAGGTATGAATTTTTAACCTCCTCTACTTTTGTGGTTGCTTTTCCGACTTTATATTCCTGTCTATATATCTTGCCATCACGCTGCACTTCAACCCATACCCATTCAGAAAGCGCGTTCACAACTGACGCACCGACACCATGAAGTCCTCCTGAAATTTTGTATGCACTTCCGCCGAATTTTCCACCGGCGTGGAGCTTGGTCATAACCAGCTCAAGCGCTGATTGCTTGTAGGCTTTGACAACATCAATTGGAATTCCACGTCCGTCATCTGACACAGTTGCTGACCCGTCTTCGTTAAGAGTTATCCAGACATTTTTGGCAAAACCGGCAAGAGCCTCATCAACTGCATTGTCGATAATTTCGCGGAGCGATTCATGTAGTCCGGTCAGATCGGTTGATCCGATATACATACCCGGTCTTTTGCGGACCGGTTCCAGGCCTTCCAGGACTTGAATCTGTTGAGCGCCATAGTCTTCGGATTTTTTAGGGGATTTGGATGTGTCTTTTGCCATTTATTTATATATCTTACACTAAATAGTCAAGCAATTTCAAGCCGTTGACAAATATGAAAATTTGGGAGTATTATTGACTTAATGGACGACGCCAGCAAAGAAGGACAACCAGTTCCAGAGCAAACAGCAGCAACCCTCACAGACGTAACTAATGGTTTTTTAGAGAATATCAGAGGCAAAGTTATTCGGGCAACTTCAGGTGCGGGTGTTGCAGGTGTTTTTGGTTATGCTGCAGTAGATAGTTTTTTTGCAGGAAAACCTCTTCGAGGAGATTTGCAAGGAGCGATTGCGGGATTAGGACTTGTTTACTCCGATTATCAAGCTGAAAAGATAATGGACAACGTTGCACTAAAAGCAAATGCACTAGAATATTGGGCTGATAAAGCAATGTCACAAGAGGATGATGCCCATAAGCAAAATGACAAATAATACAGAAAATATAATTTTAAAAATCCTCGAAGCAATAGATTATGCCGATGATCGGGAAGTTTTTGTGAAGGAATTTACAGAATTGGTCCAGATTCAGGCTATGGATAAATTAATTATTTCTCTTCCTGAGGATCAGCAGGATACTCTTAAAAACGAGTTGAGAACAAATCAGGAAAATCTTGAAAAGATAGGAGAAATATTGAAATCCCGTTTTAGCATGGAGCAAATGCAGAAAAGCCTTGAGGAAACTTCCGCTAAAGCAGTTACAGAGTGGATGCAGGCAATATCCCCGACTCTAACTGATGTGCAAAAGCAGAAACTCGTTAGTCTGTCCCAAGAATTTAATCCTGCTCCCCCACCCGCTCCCGCAGTTTAGACCGTTATTACGAATCAATGTGAAGAAGTTGCTTTTAGGAGTGTTTGCGGACGTAGAAAGACATGCCGATTACAAAAACGGCAATTAGAATTTCCCCAATAATAGCGATAAGTATAGGATTAATGTTCACATTTATTTTCTGTTAAGAAACCAACCTCTTGTTAGAAATACAATAGTTAGTGTCAAGTTCAATATTACCACGAACATTTTATAAATATCAAGTGGGAGAAATATTGAGGCCCACGCAACACCAAAGGTTACTTGAGAAAAAGCAATTAGCACTTGTGACCAATACTTTTGTTCTTGCAGATAGGATTTTCTTTTCATATTTTTATCATACAATATTTTTGTTACAATAGCAGCATGAAGCTTTCATCAGATCTAAAAAATAAAAAGTGTGTTCCGTGTGAAGGTGGAGTTAAGCCATTGACTCTTGATGAATACGGTTCGTATTTGCGAAATGAATTAAAGGACTGGGTTAATGTAGATGAAAAACAAATTGAAAAGGAATATAAATTCCAAAATTTTAACGAAGCGCTTGGGTTTGTGAATAAAGTAGGAGCTATTGCTGAGGGGGAAGGTCATCACCCTGATATCAATCTGTATGGCTGGAATAAGGTAAAACTGACATTGAGCACCCATGCAATCGGAGGATTGTCGGAAAATGATTTTATAATGGCATCTAAGATTGATGCATAGTGGCTTACCCTCACCAATTCGGTGAGGTGCTTACATATAGCATTACAATTATATTGACAAATATACAATGATTACAATTAGGATTACAAATAACTTGACAATTAATCGTTTTTGTGCTATAATCTGACAATATTATTGTTCGAGCGGAGTCGAGAATATATCTGCTAAACTTAGTATAACTTCTCGATGCGGGTTTACACCCTTACTCGAAGAATAAATAATTATGTTTGAACCTAAGTTTAAATTAACTCTCAAAATGCTCTCAACTTTAGGTACAATTGAGAGGCTTTATGGTCAGATCCATTCAGAAAAGCTAATCCCCTCTCTCACAATCAGGCTATTTCAGGAAAATCAGATCCTTGCAACGCACTATTCAACCAGTATTGAGGGCAATCCCCTATCTCCTCAGGACGTTACCAATGTAATTTTGGGTGACCAGATCCCAACAACCAAATCAGAAAAAGAGGTAAAAAACTATTTTGAGATTTTGACAAGACTTTCAAACCTTGCGCGTCAAAACACCCCTATTACAGTTGATTTAACAGAAAAACTGCATGCGCAGTTGATGGACGGGCTGGAGGAGAAGCAAAAATGGGGTCTCAGGGACGGAGGAGTTTTTGTCGGGCACAAAGAGGGTGACCAGATGGTGGTCAAGCACAACCCCCCACATCATAAGAAAGAAGAGATAGCAAAAGCACTGTCAGATGTTTACACCTGGTTAACGGAAGAAAGGGAGATCCACCCACTGTTAAAAGCCGGGATCTTACATCACGAATTTGCATATATCCATCCTTTTCTGGACGGAAATGGAAGGATAGGGCGTGTTTTGACTACATATTATTTAATCATGCAGCATTATGAGGTCGCGAAGTATTTCATACTTGATGATTACTATGATGTGGACCGCCATCTATATTCTGACACTTTACATACTGCAGATAGCGGGGATAAGACTGCCTGGCTTGAGTATTTTCTTGAAGGGATCGCCAATTCCCTACAGGCTGCAAGTGGCAGACTTGAGGAGTTGAAGCGCGGAAATCTTGACGAAATAACCGGTGAGAAGCGTGTTTTGGTTACATCGCGCCAGGAAGAGGTCCTTCAAATTATCATTGAGAAAAAAGCAATAAAGACATCAGACATAGAAAGTGCTTTTTCGGTATCCCGCCAGCAGGCGCATTCGCTTTTGTCATCTCTGGTAAGCAAGGGTTTGGTTGAAAAATTCGGCTCTACCAAAACAAGCTACTACAAACTGGCAAAAAAGGAATAATATGGCAAATAATTTTCCCAAAATCGGACTGGCGCTTGGATCGGGTGGGGCAAAGGGATTGGCGCATATCGGTGTTTTGAAAACACTTGAAAAAGCCGGAATAGATATTGATTTTATCGCAGGATCCAGCATCGGTTCATTAATTGGTGCATATTACGCAGCCAACCCTTCACTTGATCAGCTCGAGGAGCTGGTCCTAAGCTTTAACAGAAGAAAAGGATTTAAGCTTTTTGATCCTGCATTTCGCGGCGGACTGTTGAAAGGAAACAAGATTGAGAATTTTATTTCAGAACTTCTGGATGGTGCTAGTTTTGAAACGCTTCGGATTCCCTATGCTGCAATTGCAACGGACATGAAAAGCGCTGAGGAAGTTATCATAACTGATGGAAATCTCGCAAAAGCGATAAGAGCCAGTATTTCAGTACCTGCAATATTTCAAACAACAACATATAAAAAAAGACTGCTCGCAGACGGAGGATTGTCAGAGCCGGTACCGGTTGATGCTGTGCGGAAAATGGGTGCTGATATAGTCCTTGCAGTAAACGTTGAGAGCGGATACTTTTATGAGCCAGTTGAGAAAATTCCACAGCTTGCCGGAATTCCGATGCATTCTGTTAATATTCTGCGGCACAATTTAACATACCACTCACTCAAAACTGCTGATGTTATCATATCTCCGGATACTCCAAATACGGGTCTGGTCGGGTGGAATTATTTCTTTAACAATCAGAAAGCACAAGCAATGATAAACGCCGGTGAAGAAGCCGCCAGAAAAGCCCTACCTGAGATTGAGAGGTTGATAGCAGAAAGACAAAGAGGTCAAAGGCCTAGTCGATTAAAAAGATTTTTTTCAATATTCAAGCGGCCCGGTTTTTTTAGTAATTAAGATTCGTAGAACTTTTTTCCCTTAAGTTTATCCGGTAGAAATGAGATTTCTTTTTTTGGCCCTACATGTTTTTCAGACCATTCATATTCTTTTCCATAACCAAGATTTTTCATAAGTTTGGTTGGGGCGTTTCTGAGATGAAGTGGAATCGGTTCATTTGGGAGATCATAAACTGCCTGCTTGGCTTTCCCCAATGCATTTGGGACAGCACGGGATTTCTTTGCACTGGCCAGATAAATTACAATATGAGCTAAGATGAGCTGAGACTCGGGCATGCCGATCTTATTCACCGCTTCAAATGCCTCGTTGGCCTGGATGAGTGCTCCCCGATCAGCAAGCCCGATGTCTTCTGATGCGAAAATGATCATTCTCCTTGCGATAAATTTGGGATCCTCGCCGTTCTCAAGCATCCGCACCAGATAATAAAGTGCGGCGTCCACATCTGATCCACGCATGGATTTGATGAAAGCTGAGATGATGTTGTAATGCTCATCAGCCTTTTTATCATAAAGACCGGCTGAGCGGGTCTGAAAAATTTCTTTTATTATCTCAACGGTTATTGTTCGAGCAAGGCGTGAACCTTTCTGATTGTTAAATTGTTTTATTGCTAAATTGCTGCTTCTCGACTTCGCTGACGCTTCGCTCGAAGAATAATTAACTACTGCCATTTCCAGTGCATTTAGCATGATCCGCGCGTCCCCACCTGAGAGACGAATTAGTAATTCTTTCGCGTCAGGATTCACACTTTTTTTATACTCCCCCACTCCCCTCTTTTTGTCTTTCAGCGCGCTATCAATTATTTTTCCTAAGTCCTCAGGCGTGAGACTCTTCAATACAAAAATTCGGGATCGTGAGAGAAGAGCGCTGATCACCTCAAATGACGGGTTTTCAGTTGTGGCGCCAATTAAAGTTATCAATC
>DATLNW010000021.1:0-3729 GCA_035536575.1 Lysobacterales bacterium | reverse complement strand
AAGTCAGTCCTGTATAGTAAGTCCTATCCAAACATTCAATAATATAAACATACCACGTCCACTTTTTGCTCATTTCACTTCTCGACTCGCTTCGCTTGCTCGAAGAATATAATTAATTTTCTGATAAATCTTTTCTGCATTTTGCATTGGGTATTGATTGGTAGTATTTGAAATTGGGCTATTTGTTTATTTTTCCAGCTTCTCCATCATTTTTTCTCTGGTAAGCAAACCCGCTTCTGCTCCTACTTGCCCAACAACTGAGGCAGCATTTGTCCCACCCCAAGTCATACATGTTCCCAAATCCAACCCATGAACATGGGCCGCCAGAAAGCCCGCTGCATATGCGTCCCCGGCACCTGTCCTCTCAACCACTTTTCCCTCAATTAAATCACGCTTCATGAATTCTCCTGATAAAGAGAGCACATATGACCCTTCTTTTCCATTTGTGAGGACAACAATTTTTGGCCCTAAGTGCTGCAACTCCAAACATAAATTTTTAATATAATGCTCAGTGTTATCTATTTTTTTATTATAATGATTAAAAAGTATAAGTTCTGCCTCCTCTTTATTCACAAATAAAATTTCTGTTTTTTTCAAAACCTGATGCACAACATCCTTCCCTTCTTTCAGCTGAAGAGATCCGGGATTGAATGCCAACTTGGCATTTTGCGCTTCCACAAACTCCAAAACCATTTTGTAAGGCTCCCCCCATGATCTCCCCAGACTTGTGAGATAAACCCATTTTGCCTCCGCCTCATCAAGGCTGAAGTTATGCTCCTGCTCACGCTCCTCAGCAAAAATCGTCCGGTCGCCTGCGAAATTAATAATAACTGATAAATTGGACGCGCCACCTTTGGTCTGAACTATAAATAAACGCTCAATATTCTCCTTGGCAAGACAGTTTCTGATTTTTATCGAGAACTCATCGTCTCCGGTTTCTGCAACGATTGTTGTCTTCAAACCAAGACGGTTCACACCCACTGCTACATTTGCAGCATTTCCACCCATTAAAAAATCATATCGGTCAACACGGATCTTACTCCCGAGCCTAAAACAAGCCTCTCCGTGATGATCGCTGTCTGAATGCAGCTCAGTCTTGGGATCATGTATGGACATGTAAGCATCCATCCGCACATTTCCAACAGTTATAACATCATATTGCCTGGCCATATATCAAGAGTACAGTATTTAAATCACTATTCGCAATAAGTAATACCAATGGGGACTAAAAAGCCAGGTTTAAATAAGTTTGCAGCTATGATCTATGAGGCATTTTATATGCAATTCTTTTCCCTATTCCAGGTCTAAATTCTGCAATTACACTAGGCAAACCATCTTCAAAATCGAACACCTTTACTCTAGGCACCATTCCGACTTCTGCACTTCCTATCGCTTTTTGTGTAGATACTACTGATAATAATCCTTCGTCCTCGCTAAGGGTTGCTGTAGTAACATATACCCACGGCAAACCCAAAGCTCCTCTGTTCTCCACTTGTCTATCAAGAACAGTTGGTTCTTGCGTCAGCGTAATTTGACTTCGGCTTCTTACTCTACCAAATGAACGTTCTATTCTATCTATTTGCACAGGCATAATGGAATGAATAGTAGCTTATGGGATTATTTTTGTCAACAGACGAAAACGGTTTGATGTTAAGTACATTAGCTAGTTTCGAGTTTTTTGAGGCGGTTTTCATGATCTGTAACTTTTTCATCCAAAACTTTTGTGTCGTGATCTGAAAATACACGATCTTCTCTATGTTGCGCCAACTCACCCATCACTTCATCAAATCGGGTAAAAATATCGCTCTTAAACTGCACAAATCTCTCCTCAAACTTTCTATCTAACTCATCGAATCCGTGATACATTTCTTTCTTAGTTGGATAGTTTTCAAGTGCTTTATGTAAGTCTTTTTTTGTTGGATAATCATTTAGAACCTCTTTTAGCTTTTCTTCGGTTACAGGTTCATTACTCGCAGCTTTTTTCTTCATAGAAAATCTAGTATAGGCACTCCAAAATAAAATTACAATATAACAAACTAGCGCAAAATCTATAAATAGAATTAAAACACTCCAAAATCCTTGTGTATAATAAGTTAGTATATTATACATAACTACCAATATACCAATATATTGGTACTAAAGCTTTTTTTTTGCGTTTTGGGGATCAGACTTTTATAATGGTTAGATATGAAAAAAATTACTGGATTTATATTAGTTTTAATTATTCTAATAACCGCCTCTTGGTTTTATTTTGCAAGAACTTACCCCTTAACTTCACCACTTAAATCTTCTGTTTATTTTATGCAGCATATTATCAAACCTCATGCGAAAATGCAGAAGGAGACCATCGGCTTTCTGCCCTATTGGCGGCTTGATGACATACAACATATCCGTTTGGACCTGATCACAGAAGTAAATTATTTTGGCCTTTTTGTAAACGGGGAGGGAGAATTTGTAACGGTTGTAAATGGTGAGACCAATCCGGGAAAGCGCGAATGGGAGAGTGAAAAAGTTAAAGATCTTATTACCAAGACCCAAATCATGGGAGCCAAATTCACGCTGACAATTGTCTGCCAGGATAACGATGATATTGAGTCAATTCTTGATAGCGAAACTGCTCAGAAAAATCTTATCACCAACATTTTGAGTGAAGTTAAATCCCGGGATTTGGACGGGATAAATATTGATTTTGAATATCTTGGCACACCTGATGAAAAGTACAAGCAAAAATTTACGGACTTTAGTAAAAGATTAAAACAGGAATTGAAGAAACATAATCCTGACGTCAGACTTGCAGTGAGCATAATGCCAAGATCTGCAAGAATTCCTGATATTTTTGACTTTGCGAAAATTGTACCTATATATGATTATTTTATCGGCATGTCATATGACTTTTACGGTAGTTATCCAGAAATCGCAGGGCCGATCGCGCCGATGACCGGATTTAACGAAAATAAATTTTTCTTTGACACAACAACAATGTATGAAGATTTGGGAAAGCATATTCCAAAAGAAAAAATCCTAATGGGCGTTCCCCACTACGGCTGGGATTGGAGCGTAACCGATGGAAAGAAAATTCAAAGCGCTACACTCCCACAAGATGACCCCGATAGCTATGCAGCTGTTATTTCATATGCGCGGGCTCGTGAGAATAAAGATCTTAAGAAATCGCAATGCAAGTTTGACGATTACGCAAAAGAGCCCTGGTGCTGGTACACAGATAAAAAAGGCATAGATCATCAGGTCTGGTATGAGGATACTAAATCAATTGGGATAAAATACGACTTTGCCAACGAACAAAATTTTGGCGGTATCGCCATCTGGGTCCTGGGCTATGACAAGGACTATCCCGATTTGTGGAATATGATGAAAGACAAATTTACCTCGCCTTAGCCAGCGCGCGGCTACGTGAACGTTCCTCTTTATATGTGTTAATTAATGTCTTTGTAAAAGATAATTTATATCCTGCTCCCAATTCTCCGCTTCTTATTGCTCCGATAGCTCGGGCAGTCATCTCACCTACTAATGTGTATGCATTTTTGTAAGTAGGGTCAGTTTTGCGCTCAGCTATACGTCTTAATAGTTTTCCTTCACGGGCATTTGCGTCAGTATACACCGGGTTAAAAATTGTTTGCTCCCCATGCCGATCCAGTTCAGAAGCATTATCAGGAAATGCTTCGTTCCAAAGTTGGAAATGTGACTCTTTGTCCGCATCATTCACGGGCGGAT
>DATLNW010000020.1:0-8885 GCA_035536575.1 Lysobacterales bacterium | reverse complement strand
GAACATCGCGATAAATAAGTTCATATGTGTGCAGCAGCGGACATCAGTAAAAGACTTCGTTGATCTGTATTTTTTACTTGGGAAGTTTTCGATTTGGGATCTTATGTATGGAGCTGAGGAGAAATTTCGTATGAAAACGGATGTATTTTTATTGGCAGGAGATTTAGCTGATAAAATGGATCAATTTGATTCGCTGCCTGAAATGATCAAACCATTAACGCTTGAGAAGTTGAAGTTGTTTTATAGAGAGGAAGCGAAAAAATTGGCAAAAAGAGCGCTTGAGTAATGGACCCGTTGAAAAATACGGATGGGATGTAATTATCTAAATTCTCCAACTTGCAACTTGCTTGGTCTGAAATTTGATCCGGAAAGAGCATTCAAAGCATCTGTGACAAGCGAGCCAGCGTTTATTGGGTCTCCTACCGCTCCAGCTTCATAGTACGTTACAGGTGCAGACGGGGATTTTGTAGTAATTTCTGCTTTAGTGAATGGGCCATGAGGACTACTCTTGGTTACCGAACCGTTTCTTGCAAGTCCCGGCTTGTCCGTGTGTGCTATTCCCCATACTACAGTAGCATCGTCAGGATCTTGGAATCGAATAGAAAGTATTTTGGGGGGAAGTCCATCTCTGATCTGGTTCAATAACTCAGTGGGGGATTTTGGTTTAACCTCAGCGCCTGCTGGTTTTAGTCCTCGGCCCGCCTTTTGCTCATGATCTGCTGTCATGGCGAGATTATAATACAAATTTGCTGTTTACACAAGGCAGGATTTGGGGTAGAATAGGAAGTAAATTCAAAGATCAAAAGGCAAAAGTCAAAACTACAGATCAAAAGTAAAAAATAAAGAACTTTTGAGCTTTGACTTCTAACTTTTGATTTTCGTTGGGAGGTGTTTGTATTATGGTACATGTTAAAAAGATGCCCGGTCAATCAGATGACCAGGTTATAAGAAATTTTTCCAAAAAAGTAATGGATGCCGGAATTATTCAGGAGGCAAAACGGCGCAAATTTTATCTCAAACCTTCGCTTGCAAAAAAACTTAAGAAAAAAATGAAGCAAGAAGAAGCTGCCCGCGTCAAACTATTTTGACATGCGAATTGCTACGAATTATATGCTAATTAATTCGAATATATTCGCACGAGATTTGTAGAAATTGGCATATATGGAAAATGTAAATGTACTCATCTATGTTGAAAGTAGATACAAGGTCAGCCGGAAAAAGATAAAGTCTGCTGTCTTCAACATCTTTGAAGAAAACAATCTGCATAGCCCGATAGAGGTCTCAATAGCAATTGTTGGGGACCGGAAGATGACAAAGCTCAACAAGAAGTACAGAGACAAAGAAGGAACAACAAATATTCTTTCCTTTCCGCTTGCTGAGGGGGAGTCTTCCCAGCTTCCATCGGGTATTACCAGACTTGGGGACATTATAATTTCATACCCTATGGTCATAAAAGAGGCAGCTCGGGACGAAGTGTTGGTTGATGAGAGGATTGAGGAGCTCGTAAGACACGGAATGCTACACCTACTGGGATTACATCATGAATAGTAAATCCGAAGCACGAAATCCGAAATCCGGAACAAATTCAAATTTTCGAAATTCAAATATATAAAACGTTTTATATTTTTGTCATTTGTATTTTTGGTATTGTTTCGAGTTTCGATATTCGAATTTCTAGTTTTATCTTATGGTATTCTACAGAAAGTATCGCCCACAGACGATCGATGATCTTGATAGCAGTGATGTACGGGAGTCACTTTCCTCTATTTTGTCCAAAACCCCCCCGGCTCATGCCTTACTTTTTACGGGTCCCAAAGGGCTCGGTAAGACTTCAAGTGCCAGAATAGTTGCCAAGGTAGTCAACTGTACTGGTCGTGCAAAGGGTAAAAGGGAAAGTGTCAAGGGGAAAGGCCAAAAAGAACTTCACCCTTCACCCTTCACCCTTAACGCTGACATTAAACCGTGTGGAGCTTGTGAAAGTTGTGTTTCTATAACTGATGGAACCAATATGGATATTTTGGAAATTGATGCTGCGAGTAACCGTGGGATTGATGAAATACGCGATCTAAAGGAAAAAATAAGACTCTCCCCACTTTCTGCAAAAATGAAGGTCTATATAATTGATGAGGTGCACATGCTTACAACTGAGGCGTTTAACGCGCTTCTTAAAACGCTTGAGGAGCCACCAATCCACGCAATGTTTATTTTGTGTACCACTGAGCAACAAAAAGTCCCCGCCACGATTCTCTCCAGGTGTTTCCATATAGCTTTTAAAAAAGCAACAGAGGACGAATTGGTCAGGTCATTTATGAGAATTGCAAAAGGAGAGAATATAACAGTTGATCGTGAAACATTGAAATTTATTGCAGGTATTTCAGATGGGGCATTTAGAGACGGTGTCAAAATTCTGGAGGAAATGAGCTTTCTGACAGACAAAAAAATTATTACAAAAAAACTGATTGAGGAAAAATATAATGTAATATCACTGAACAAAAGCGTTGATGATATGGTCTCATATTTGATCGATCAGAATGTAAAAAAAGCACTCGCCCTTGTAACACAAATTACAGATCAGGGAATTGATATAAAATACTTTACCCAAAGCTTGATTGAAAATATCCACAATAGGATACTTGATGAAGTTGCCGATGGAAAGGAAAAGGGCCTGAGCGAAAGCGTTAGGGATCTAATTAAAATTGCAAATACATTGTCAGTTGCCTATCAAGATGCAAAACAAGCTGTAATACCTCAATTGCCACTGGAGCTTGCTATTATCGATTTATCCACGATTAGCACAGATCAAAACTTGCCAACCGACAGGCAGGGCACTGATTTACAAGGAGCAGAGGATCTGCGTCCATCAGCATCTCTAGGATCTGCTTCAGTCAGCGAAATGAGGAAGCAAGTTGGCAATATTAAAAAAATAAAAGCAATGTATGGTTCTGCAAAGCAGAATCCGGTAAAACCTGAAGAAGTAGCTGACAAGGAATCGGGGATTACTCTCATGCAAACTTCAAACGGCGAGGTTACCCGCGAATGGCTTGATAATTTATGGAAAAATTTAATTTCCGAGATGAAGTTATATAACCATACAATAGCAGGAGTTTTAAGAGGCTGCAGGATAAGCGGCTTTGATAAAAAGCAACTCATAATTGAAACAAATTATAAATTTCATAAGGAGCGGCTTGATGATTCCAAAACAAAATTCGAGCTCTCAAGAGTCGCAAAATTACTCACTGGAAAAGATACTTCAGTTATTGTAGAATTGAAACAAGCATCTAGTTAAATTAGCGTCTAGCTTCTAGAAAAAAACTAAGTGCTAACTTTGGGGGAGGTGATTTAATTATGGGTGTATTTGGACAATTAGGTGAACTAAAAAAGATGAGGGATCAAGCAATGGCGATCCAGAAACAACTTAAGATGGAAGAAGTAGAGATTAATAAAAACGGTGTGTTTATCCGCATCTCAGGAGACCAGGAAATACGTGAAATTGTATCCAACGGGAAATCCGATAATGATATAAAAGGAGCGGTTAATGAAGCAGTTAAGAAATCCCAGGAAGTTGCTGCCAAAAAACTTCAAAGTATGTCAGGCGGAATGGGAGGTTTGGGAGGACTATTAGGTGGGAAATAAGGGAGAAGCGGAAAGGGTAAAGGGTGAAGGCGAAAAATAAAATTATCTTTCCCCTTAACGCTTAACGCTATCCCCTAAGTATAATTTATGGCAAATAAAGTAGAAGATTACGTTTTATTAACAGGGCGTTCAAATGTGAAGCTTGCTGAGGATATAGCAAAAATTCTGAGGCAAGAATTGCATCACCCGATCAGCATTTTTTCAGACGGCGAAATCCGGGTACGCATCCCCGTAAGTATGCGAAACCGCCACGTTTTTATAATCCAGCCGACAGCACCTGCTGCCAATGACAGCATTATGGAGCTGCTTCTCATGATAGACGCAGCCAAGCGGTCCAGTGCCACAGAAATATCTGCAATAATTCCGTATTTTGGCTATTCCCGTCAGGACAGAAAAGAAATGCCAAGAGTACCAATTAGTTCCTCTCTCGTTGCTCATATGATAGTTAATTCAGGCGCTACTCAAATTCTCACAATTGATCTCCACTCCCAACAACAACAGGGATTTGTACGTATTCCATGGGACAATTTATATGGAAGTTATGCGATTTTGCCTATGATTAAAGCCAAGAAAATAAAAAATCTGGTTGTCGCAAGTCCGGATAAAGGTGGCATGGTGCAAGCGACCGGCTATGCTAGGCTTTTGGGTGCTGAGGGAGTTGCACTTGTTTATAAAGAGCGCGATGTTGCGGTAAATGATAAGTCTGATACTTCAGCGATGATTGGGAAAGTAAGAGACAAAAACGTTCTTCTGGTTGATGATGTTATCAGTACCGGAGGCACCATTGTGAATGCCGCGACTTTTCTTAAAGAGCAAGGCGCAAAAAGTGTCAGATTGGCAATTGTTCATGGAGTATTCGCAGGGGATGCTGCTCTGAAAATAAAAAATCCCGCAGTTGATGAGGTCTTTGTCACAGACACTATAGAACAAAGAGAAGAAATTAAAAATATTCCAAAAGTTAAAATTGCATCAATCGCCCCGCTTCTAGCAGAAGCAATAAGGCGTATCCAGACAGGTGGATCAATAAGCCGCGATTTGATCCTGTAGAAGTATTGCCCCGGACAACTCTTAAATAGTACAATATACAAAGATGAAGATATTTAGCGGTAGCAGCAATAAACCACTTTCTGAAAAAATAGCCAAACAATTAGGACTCTCTGTATCTCCAATAGAATTATTTATTTTTCCAGATGGCGAGAGACGGATTAAGCTCAACGACACAGTAGTTGATGAGGATACGGTAGTTATTCAGTCCACTGCAACACCGGTTGATCAAAATTACACAGAGCTTTTTTTCATAATAGACGCACTGAAAAGATCCGGTGCCAAGTCTGTAACCACAGTTATTCCATATCTTGGGTATCAGAGGCAGGATCATGTTTTTAGAAATGGGGAGAGTGTATCTCTTCATGTAATGATAAAACTATTGGAGTCATTAAAAGTCGATACTGTAATTGTGCTGGATCTACATAGTATAAAGATTCCCGAATTTTTTCACGTACCCATAATTCATCTCTCAGCCCTACCTTTATTTGCGCAGGAAATCAAAAAAATTCAGGGTGATATGGAAAATGCTGTACTTGTCTCTCCTGACATGGGAGGGCTGAGGCGTATTCAGAAGATATCGGATTTGCTAAATAATATGCCGTGGATTGCAACAGTTAAAGACCGTGATTTGGATACAGGAGAGATAGATATATCAAAAATTGAGCTTTTTAAATCGGGTTTGGATCTAGGAGATTTGAAGGGAAAAAAGGCTTTCATCGTTGATGACATGACCTCAAGCGGCAAGACTTTGGTAAAATCATCAGAGCTTTTAAAAAGAAATGGGGTAGGGGAAGTTTACGCGTTTATTACCCATCCAATTTTTTCCTCAGACGCACCTAAATTACTTCAAGAATCAATGATCACCAAGGTCTATACGACTGACAGTGTTTATATCCCCGAAGAAAAAATTTTTCCAAAGCTAGAGGTATTGTCGATAGCGGGAATGGTGGCAAAGGAAATAAAAAATTAAAAATAAAAGATCAAAGATACACATCAAAAATAATAAATTTTTACTTTTTAATATTTAATATTTAATTTATCCATGAGGATTCCAAAAGCAATTACTCAAATCACTGAGAGTTTTGAGCGTTTACCGGGTGTTGGCCCCAAGACAGCCCAGCGGCTTGCATTTTATCTACTGCATGTTCCGCAAGGGGAACTTGATAGGTTTGCATTGTCTGTTCAGAACCTTAAGAAGAATACCACGATCTGCTCTATTTGTTACTCAGTTGACGAAACGGACCCGTGTAGTATCTGCAGTGATGAAAAGCGTGATCAAGATGTAATTTGTGTTGTTGAGCAACCACTGGACATCCTGAGTCTTGAGAAAAGCGGGAAGTATAGAGGAGTGTATCATGTTCTTCATGGAAGAATTGATCCTTTAAATAATATCGGACCGGATGAAATTCGCATCAGCGAGCTGATGCGCAGAATCAAGAATCCATCCAATTCGGCGGGCAGGCAAGAATCAAGAATTAGGGAGGTAATACTTGCAACAAATCCGACTATGGAAGGGGAGGCAACTGCGATGTATATTGCAAAGCAACTCAAGTCTCAAAACTCAAATCTCAAAATTACGAGGATTGGAAGAGGTTTGCCAACGGGTGCGGATATTGAATACGCTGATAGTACCACGTTGGATCAAGCGATGGTTGGTAGAAGTGAGTATTAGTATGCGAATTACTACAAATTATATGCTAATCGATACGAATGTTTTATAGATGAGCAACTTGGTGTATCCGGAGTTAAGTTTTAAGCTTGTAGGCATTCTTTTTGAAGTTCATAATGAGTTAGGCAACCGCTATCAGGAGAAATATTATCAACGAGCAGTTGAGATTGCTTTTAAGAAACAGAAGATTCCATATAAGAAAGAACTTGAAGTCTCATTAACTTTTGATAATGAGAGTATCGGGAAGTATTTTCTTGACTTCCTGATTGATGACAAGATAGTATTGGAATTGAAGGTGAAACCTATTTTAACAAAAACTGATTATAAGCAAGTTCGAGCATACTTAAATTCCAGTAAACTCAAACTCGGCATTTTGGCAAACTTTTATGGAAATAGTCTAGAGTATGAAAGAATACTAAATTCTAAAGTAATTATTTAGATCAATTCGTAAATATTCGCATACAATTTGTAATAATTAGCATATGAATAATCCTTTTAAAGCCAATGAAGAGTCAAGTTTTGAGCAGGGAATTTCTGTTAACAAGCCGGCCAGAGCTATTACGGCCCAAACCCAACAACAAGCAAAGAAATTTAAAGATGACATGCTAAGCCAGCTCTATGGGCCAAGTGACAAGGCAGGTGCAGATGATCAAACCAATCACAACGCAGCTGCACATGCAAAACAAGCTCAAGCTGCACCACCACCCAAACAAGTTCATAAGCTTGGTGGATTGTCAGATTCGGGGGATCATGCAAAGTACGCAACTATGCAGGCTCTTTTGGAAAAAGGAGATAAAAAAGGGGCTGATGAGGCCATGCATCACATGCAGTATTACTACGATACCAATATTGGGACGCTTGAGGAGCAGGTAAAAAAAGCCAGACAGAAGAGTCAGCAGACACAGCAGGAAAAGCAAAAAGAGGAGCAGGAGGAAGAGGAGAAAAAGAGACAGGAGCTTTCAGAAAGAAATGAAGAGCTACCCCAGGCAACAGGAAAGGGACGCAATAGAATGGGCAAAAAAGCAAAAACATCAATTGCCTTAAAAATGAGTACTCAAAAAACCGAAACCTTCCGCGGCGCAAGTGGATAGAGGCTATTTTGCTACTTGATTATATTTTTTTTAGTGATAAAATAATTATGGTATGTACAAATATAGAAATTCACTTTCAGTAGTCGTCATTCTCGTCAACCCGTAAGGGCGGTGTCGATTTACTGAAATCAACCCCGCTCAACAAGCGGGTTTTTTTATGTTTGGAAAGAAATAATATGACAGAAAGAATGCAAATTGTTGGAGGAAGAGTTAAACCGTATGAGCAGCCGGTAGCGGTTGCGGGCCTTGATCGTGATGCGGGACTTAGATTGGGTAGATCGTTGGAAGGTTTATTAAATCATGAAACCCGGACGCAGGTGAATGAGGTCGCGGGTTCTCTGGTTGCTGGTACCTTATCAGGTATTGATCGCGCATCATCTGGTAATAGGATAAATAGAATTGAACCGATTACTAGGTCTCTTCCGCAAAGCGATAGCTTAATGGCTGGTGTTCATTCATTAAGTATTATGGACGAAGACATTCAATACGGACCTGTTATAGAAGGAAGAAGAGAAATCAGAACGAACCAACACGGGCTTTTAAAAGATGTGACTGCTGTTTTTGAGAATACTGCGGGTGCAATGGATAGACATCTACAAAGGCAAATTGCTGATGATGGCGCTCGCAGGTGGGCCACTGCACAAGCAGCTGGTGAAATTACAGCTTCAGTATACGACGAGTTAAGAAAGAGAAGAGACGCACGTCGTCAAGAGGAGAGAGAAAGGGATGAAGATAAAGCTTTGACAACTGAAGCTGATGGCAAAATCTCGGAAGTGGTAGTTTTTGAGCCCGCCAAATTGAATGGGAATAGCAACGGGAATGGTAATGGTCATAAAGAAAGTATTGGAGTTGGCCCACTAATTAGCGTATAATACACATATACGATTGCTTCATTGTTTAATTGTTTCATTGCTGCCTCTTTTACAGCCTTAGCCTAACAATCTAGCAATATAACAATCGCAACAATTAATCATTATGTTAAAGCTTTATAACTCACTCTCCAGAAAAGTTGAAAATTTCAAACCGATTAATGAAAAGCAGGTTGGGATGTATACTTGTGGCCCGACTGTTTATAGCTTTGCGCATATCGGAAATTTCCGGACTTACACTACGGCTGATTTGTTGATCAGAACGCTTAAGGCCAACGGTCACGACGTAAAATATATTATGAACCTGACTGATGTCGGACATCTGACAGGGGACAATCTTGGGGATGCGGATACTGGCGAGGACCGGATGGAAAAAGCAGCCAAAAAAGAAGGAAAGACTGCATGGGAGATTGCGCAATTTTACACAGACGCGTTTCTAAAAGATTATGAACTTCTGGGACTTGTCCAGCCTGAGCGTTTTGCAAAAGCAACCGATCATATAAAAGAGCAAATAGATTTGGTTGAAAAATTGGAGAAAAAAGGGTTTACTTATACAACAAGTGACGGAGTATATTT
>DATLNW010000019.1:0-7306 GCA_035536575.1 Lysobacterales bacterium | reverse complement strand
TGAACCTGACTGATGTCGGACATCTGACAGGGGACAATCTGGGGGATGCTGATACAGGTGAGGACCGGATGGAGAAAGCTGCCAAAAAAGAGGGAAAAACAGCCTACGAAATAGCGGAGTTTTATACAGACGCGTTTCTAAAAGATTATGAACTTCTGGGACTGGTCCAGCCTGCGTGTTTTGCAAAAGCAACCGATCATATAAAAGAGCAAACTGATTTGGTTGAAAAATTGGAGAAAAAAGGGTTTACTTATACAACAAGTGACGGAGTATATTTTGATACTTCCAAATTTAAAGACTATGGTAAGCTTTCAGACCTTGATGAAATAAGAGAAGGGGTGCGTATTGAGGTGAATGAGGAGAAAAAAAATCCGCGGGATTTTGCCTTGTGGAAGTTTAGCCGATCAGACGAAAAAAGACATATGGAATGGAACAGTCCGTGGGGAAAGGGATTTCCCGGCTGGCATATCGAGTGCTCTGCAATGGGTATGAAATACCTGGGGGAAAGTTTTGACATTCATGCAGGGGGAGTGGATCTTAAGCAAACACATCACCCAAATGAAATAGCACAAGCTGAGGCCGCAACAGGTAAGAAATTTGTAAATTATTGGGTGCATAGTGCTTTTATTCTAGTCCAGGGCGAGCGGATGAGTAAAAGTCTTGGAAATAATTACAGAATTTATGATCTTGAGAAAAGCGGATATCATCCTGTGAGTCTACGCTATCTATATCTCCAGACTCATTACAGAAAGGAGCTCAATTTCACATTCCCCTCACTTGATGCAGCTGAAAATGCGCTCAAAAATATTCTCCAGGACATAGCAATGTGGGAGGAGCCTTCTGGTTCTCTTCCTGAATATGAGAAAAGATTTCTTGAGGCGATAAATGATGATCTCAATATGCCACAAGCCTTGGCTATCATGTGGGAAATGGTCAAATCGGATTATCCGAGCGGAGCCAAAGCCAAAACGTTATTTAAAATGGATGAAGTTCTGGGCCTTGGCCTTATGCAAAAAAGTCTTGTGGTAAAAGCAGATGAAGGAATAGTACCTGAGAACATAAAAGAAATGTTAAGAGAGCGTGAACAATTGCGAAAAGAAAAACGCTACAATCTGGCTGATCAGATGAGAAATAAGATTGTAAAATTGGGTTACATCATCGAAGACGGCGACAAAGGCGCAAAAGTGCGAAAAGCATAGTCCTCTTAAATACCTCTATTAAGGCCCGGTAATTTGTATTGTAGGTAGTGGAAGTGATTCCGTTGGCTCAGAGCTTTCAGGTGTAGGAGTGGGCGTTGGAGTTGGTGTTGGTTCGTCAGTTGGTCCTGGCGTTGGGCTTACGCTTGGCGAGGGAGATAGAGAAATGGTGGGCGAGGGACGCTCGCATGAATCATCAGGCTGTGTCCCTGAAATAAAGTATTCTGTATATCTTTGTCCGAAATTACCGCAAATCACCTCCGACACGACAAATGTCGGTTTTTTGAATTCCTCAGTCGGAAGATTTAAGAAAAAGTTATTCATAATTAGGCGCCAGATAGGTGCTGCGCCCAGAGATCCGGCTACCTGGTCCATTGGGGTGTTGTCATTATTCCCCACCCACACTCCAACAACTAGATTTGGCGTATACCCGACAGTTAAAGCGTCCCGATAGTCATTGGTGGTACCTGTCTTAACAGCAGCAGGTCTTCCTACGGTAAGCGCGCCGCCAAATGTTTCGGCGCGGGCTTTATTGTCAGAAAGAATGTTGGAGATGATATATGATGTTTCTTCTGATATTACTTTTTGTCTGTCAGGAGTTGGTTGGAAAATAGTAAAGAATGAGGAGAACCAGCTTTTTTCATCCACTGACTCGCCATATTTATTTTTTATTTCAACAGCGAATTTAGGAGTATTACGTACACCTTTATTGGCAAAGACTGCATACGCATTTGTCAGATCAAGAAGCTTTACCTCCCCGGCTCCCAGGACCAAGGAGAGTCCATAGTTTGAAGCATCTCTATTTAGAGTCGTGATGCCAAGGCTTTTTGCACGATTGAGTCCGCTTTGAACTCCGACTTTATCCATTACCTCAACTGCGGGAATGTTAAGTGAATTAGAAAGAGCACGCCTTACTGTCACAGGACCACGAAATCTTTTATCATAATTTAGCGGTTTATAATTTCCCTCGAAAGTCTTGGCCCGGTCATCAAGGATAGTCGCTGCTGTTATGATTTTGTCCTCAATTGCCTCTGAATAAATTATGGGTTTGAATGATGATCCCGGCTGGCGGGGTGAAACGCTCATATTTGCCTTCCCGTATTTCTCGTCATCCCAATCGTAGCTTCCGACCATCACCAGAATTTCCGCATTCTTCGGATCCAGTGCAATTACACTGGCGTTTCCTGCGTCATTGAATTTAAGGTTGGCAATTTGATTTTTGACTACACGTTCTGCATATTCTTGCTGGTCGCGGTCTAGTGTTGTTTTGACTTGAAATCCTTCTTTTATTATTCGCTCCTCACCATATTTTTTAATCAGCTCATTTTTTACATATATTGCAAAATGAGGCGCCAGGGTATTGCCCTCATCAGTGTTTACCGATTGATAATCAAGAGTTTGTGATAGCGCTTTGTCTTTTTCTTCTTCTGCGATGTAGCCATCCTCAACCATTTCTGACAAAACTATATTTTGCCTTCTGAGTGCTTTGGCGTCGTCATTTGAGAGTGGGGAATAGGCAGAGGGCGCGGGAAGAAGACCCACAAGAAGTGCTGATTCATTAAGCGTAAGATTTTTTGCCGGTTTTCCAAAATACGCGTATGATGCATTCTCAATCCCAAATGCACCCTCTCCAAAATAAACAGAGTTAAGATACATTTCCAAAATATCTTCTTTGCTAAATCTTCTATTTAACTCAGCTGCAAGAACTATCTCTTGATATTTTCTGAGGAAATTCCTTCTTGAGGTGAGGAACGCATTTTTGGCGAGTTCCTGGGTGATTGTAGATCCACCTTCTACGATCTTTCCGGCAAAGAGATTTACGACAAATGCCCGCCCGATACCACGTATGGAAAATCCGGGATTTGTGTAGAAATTTTTATCTTCAGTTGCGATTACTGCTTCCTGAAGGTTTTTTGGCATTCCTGAGACCGGAACGTATGTAATTTCTTTTGGTTGATAAAAAGTAAAAAATGTTTCTCCATCCCGTGTTTGCAGAGTCAGACCTGTTTTGCCTCTATTTATAATGCTTTGCTTGTCTTTTAGGTCGCGGGCAAAGTAAAGATAGGTAATAGGAGGGATGAGAAGGCCAACGATCACGAGGATTACAAAAGCCCAAATCAAAGCGCGCTTGTGATTTTTAATAAGATTTTTTATAAAGGGTTTTATTTTGAATTCCTTCCATTTTACCCCGACTCTTTTGCTCATAAAAGTCTCTATATTTTACCACAAAATCTGTTAAAATAGGTTTATGAGCGATATGAATGACAAGCCGGAGGAATATTGGAAGGAAAAATTGACACCAGAGCAGTATCATGTCCTAAGAGAAAAGGGGACTGAGCCACGGTTTGGTAAGTATTTCAAAAACGATGAAAATGGAGTTTACGAATGCGCTGCCTGTGGGCATGTTTTGTTTTCCAGTAATGCCAAGTTTGAACTTGATGAATCAGATCCGAATTACGGTTGGCCGAGTTTTGATGATGTTGTTAACCGGGAGAATGTTGATTTAGGCGAAGACAATAGTTTTTTAATGAATAGAACAGAAGTCCGATGCAAAAATTGCGGAGCTCATCTGGGCCACTTGTTTGACGATGGACCAAAAGAAACAACAGGTAAGCATTATTGTGTTAACTCCTGCGCTTTGGAGTTTAAGAAAAAAGAATAAAACATAAATGGATCATTCTGCCTGCCCGAGTTGTAATCTGCCCGTTCTTTCGGTATTTTATTTCTGTCCCAACTGCGCAAAAAGCTTACGTCCCAAACCACTATCCACCTCCATCGGGAATCAAATAGGAATTTACTTACTTAGCGCATTGGTACCGCCTTTTGGGCTGGTTCCGGGGATAAAATATCTGCTTCAGAAAAGCGGGAAGGCCAAGGCAGTAGGAGCGGTTGCAGTTTTGCTAACTATTATTTCAATTGCTCTAACAGTTCAATTTGCTACAAATGTGATAAATCAATTTAATCAACAGCTGAATTCGCAGCTGCAAATAAATCAATTATTCTGAAAGATTATTTAGAACGTGCTGGCCCGCCTGACGGCGAGGTAGGGACGTAGGCCAATCGTTTGCGTTTTATTCTACCCGCAACAACAGGCAGCAATATCGTTATCCCAATTATTGTTATTAGTTCTAGCATAAAACACCAACCCCTTTCTAATTAAAGTGTCAAAAGATCAAGCGCAACTGCAGCAGACCATGCCTGCTGGCGGCAACTCTCTTTTCCATATTTACTAACGTAGGGAATATACTCACCCTCATCTGTTTTGATATAAAGCTCAATTGGAGAACCAAAATATTCAATCGGCTTGAGTGTTGCGTTTCTCAATTTTTCAGCTTCTTCAGCATATCCCATATTTACCAGTCCTTCATGACTCATCCCATTTAGTTTGGGCCAGAAGCTTCCGTTGTGGTACGAATCATTTTTTGAATTAAAAATAGGGGACTTGGTGCTCATTGTCCGGATTCCCGCTGAGTCATCAAACATGTCAGGTAAAAATGAACGGTTAACAAGCTCTGGGATAAATTTGTCATCAATTATGGATTCAAATATACCGTTATTTTCGTACGACGACCAGAGAAGGAGAAGGGGATTACCGGTAATTGTTCTGATTTGATTTTTATGCCCGTCAAGTGCTTGAGCGGGGAAATTGAAGCCATCCGCCGAAAACATAAAGGAGTTGTTAAACATGCTTTTGATTTTTTCCGCATGCGCAGTAAGCTTTTGGGAAAATTGTTGTGAGTTAAGATAGTTTGTTTTCAAGTCTGCGTAATAATCTGCCCAAAGTTTGAATGCGAGCCATGCATATCCTTGAACTTCAACCGGTGCGATTGGGTAGATTGGAAATTTACCATCCATCTGAGTTAATGACTCGTGAGAATCGGTCCATGATTGGACAACCAATCCTCCGTGGATTCTTTCCTTGGGCAACTCATACTCCAAAAGTCCGTCTTTATCACGATCTCCATAAGTAATCATCCAGTTAAGTCCTTTTTCAACTGCCGGTAAGGCTTTTAGTAAAAATACACTATCCCCTGTCTGCTTCCAGTATTTATAAATTGCGATTAAGCCTAAAGGTGTTGAGTCAATGGAATCGTAATTTCTCATTACCTTGTCAGGGTACAAGTACCATGGGCGGGGCCTATTGATAAGATTTTCGTATTTATCCTTTCTGTATTCATGGATGAGTTTCCCCGGTTCCTCGCCACTTTCGATATTGCTCGCCCTTCCCTGAAGCGTGATAAGAGTTGTCAGAGCGCGTCTGCACATTTCCATAAGCGGCTTTTTGTCTATAACGTTTGCGCCCTCAGGATTTTCACAAACTTTAAGCAGTTTGAGTATTGTTATGAAACTGTCCCGCCCGAAAATGCAGCCAAATCTTTCCTCTTTGCTTGAGGCATTGATCCCCTCCGAAGTCGCGAAACTCAGCATGGAGTTATAGATGGTGGTGGTCAGTGAAGTGTTCCTCATCACGTTAGAAAAAACCATTTGCCAATGGTTATTCTGATACCTCCTTACCATATGGGATTGGTGTGTAAATATATTTGAAGTGATTTTTTCTAACGTGACTCATCGGACAGTATATCCAATTTAACACGCGTGAAAAGTCATGTCAAGCTTGTGGAGCCTGAATTAAATCAGAGAGTTCTCATTTTTTTCGGATTGTGAAAAGTTGGGGTGAAATATCTCTGTTTTGAGGCGTTTTTTGAGCAACTTGGACTTGCCTTGCAGTATGGCTTGATAAACCATCTCATATTCATCTGTCATTTTCCCGACATTAAAATTCTTGAGTGCGTATTTGCGGCAGAACTTCCGGTCAATCCTTCCTATATTTTTCACAGCATCTGCCATTTCTCCATCATTCTCAACAACATATCCGTTTTTGCCGTTCTTAATTAACTCGGGAATCGAACCGCGGTTAAATGCTACAACAGGCGTGCCGCAAGCGAGTGACTCAATCATGGTAAGCCCAAAAGGCTCCTCCCACAATGCAGGATGAAGAAAAGCAATCGCGTGGGCCATCAACTGGTTCCGCTCAAGCTCTGTTGTTTCACCGATCCACTGGATCTGATCATTCAGATGAGGTTTGATTTCTTTTTCATAATAATCCTTATGGATATGCCAATCTATCTTGGCTGAGATAATTAATTTTTTGTTCAGTCTTTGCGCAACTGCAATTGCGTGGTGGAGCCCCTTCTTGGGAGCAATCCTCCCAACATACAGCAGGTAGTCTTCGCTTTTTTCAGAAAATGGATAGTTCCTCATATCAAATCCATGATAGATTGTTGTGACATGATTGATCGTTGATCTTTTGGGAAGCTGGGCATGTGAGATAGAAACAATATAAGGATTTGGCAGTTTTTCATAAAGGTCCTGATTTCCCGGATCAATCGGTCCGTGAAGTGTGGCCACGACAGGAGTTCTGGCAAGGTTGGCTGAGGGACTGCTGAAGGGCAAATTGTGGTCGTGGATAATATCAAACTCGTCCTGACGGGCATAGGGAATGCCAATTCCCATTAGCCGGACAGAGTTTTCCTGAAAGAGTTCAAGTTTTGCTGCCCGGAGATGTATCGGGTAGATCGGAACAAGACGCGCAGCAGTAAGTGAATCACCACTCGCAAAAAGTGTTACGTCATGTCCTCTTTTTACCAGTTCTTCAGTTAGGGATGAGACAACTCTTTCGGTACCACCGTATGTCTTTGGGGGGACTCTTTCGATAAGTGGTGCAATCTGTGCAATTTTCATGAGCTAATTCACGATCTTGCGTAATAGTAGATTCTCTTGATAAGAGGAAAAATAAAAGAATGTAAGGAATGGGAAAGGGAATATAGCTTGGAGATTACCCCTTGACACTATTTGATATAAGTTGATACTGTTTATGTATGGCACTTACATGGCATGAGGCAGACAGAACCGGACATCTTGTCTCAATAAAACCACCGCTGCGAGAGACAGGTGCCACAATTATCGATTTTCCCCCGCGTCACCAAATTGAACTTGCTCCGAAAACTCCTCAGGAACATATTGAAGCATTTAGAAATTTTGTTGGTGGACTTGAAGAAGGTTCTATCGAGGAAGAAGCAGCAAAGGATTACTTTGCTCTGATGGTTGAG
>DATLNW010000018.1:0-3570 GCA_035536575.1 Lysobacterales bacterium | reverse complement strand
GGGTACAGTCCTGCGCTGCAGGTAAAAGTAATTCTGCCGGGTTTATCAGGAGCTGTAAACTCAATTGTTTCTGTTTTATCGGGCAAAACAATTTTTTGAATATTTAAGGCTGAAATAGTAAATGACTGGATGCATCCTGATGCTTTTTCATTATGCAGATGAAGAGTTACCCGCTCTCCCCTTCTGACTGCAAACCGGTCCGGCGAATAACCAGTCGGTGTAAAAATAATTGTCTGCTCAGTTACCGGTGACAAGCTTAATCCGTAATTGCAGTAACTAAAAATGCAATATGCCCTTTTGATAGCAGATCTAATCGTGACTGGACTATTGCTTAAAGCAAGAGTTGCGTCAAGGTTAAATAGTGCCAAAAGAATGATTGCATAGGCTGCAATTTTTACAAATTTTTTATTCAGAGTCCTAAGTCTTACTGTTAACAGACCAAGCAGAAAAAATACAGGTGAAGTTCCAAGTACGAAAACAAACATTATTACGCCGCCCCAAATCGGACTGCCTGATGCTACAGCAAGCGCCATCATTGCCTGAGTCGCCCCACAGGGAATAAAAACAGTCAGAAAGCCCAAGAGAATTGGGGCGAATAGACTTTTATTTGCAGTTTGCTTATAGGCAATTCGTGTTAGCCAGGAGGGTGGATTGATTATAAAGTAACGGAAAATCGGGTGAAGATTCAATAGGTTAAAAGCTGTTCCGAGCATGAAAACAACCACTGCAAACTGCAAATGGATTCTTGCCTGAAGTGAAATCTGAAGCACGGATCCAATCCATCCAAGAAAAAAACCAAGAATTGTGTACGCGAGTAGTTTGGCAAATATAAAAGCCAAAACCGATATTAAATTTTTATTCTCCTTAATTCTTAATTCTTGCTTCTTACTTCTATCTACCTGCAGTAATGCAGACGTCAAGAGACCTCCCTGGACCGCTATACAAGTAAGTCCCCCTGTTAGTAGACCTGTTGTAAAAATAGCAAGAAGACTTGTATCAGGAGACATACTATGTATTATACAAGTACAGATTGAGATTGCCAATTTATAAAATTTATGTATTTTTATAAATACTGCCGGTCCAGTCTGAACTATCGTAATAGATAAAGTAAATAAAACAATTATTTTTTGTCCCAGAAATCTATATAATTACTACTTTTCGTTGACAACTATCCTACTAACCAATAGAATAAAAGTTGATGAGCACCCCTACTCCAAAAAAATCTGACTACGTGGAAATTAAGGTCCCCAAATTTTCATTCAAGGACACACCAACTAATGCTTTCCTCGTACTTACGCTTGTTATTTTTGCTTTTCTTTTGGGGATGCTGACCAATAAAGTTATTTATCTTGAAAACGCGACCAAAGCCGCAGAACTCCAGGCAGTACCCAGCCCGGCTGCCGAGGCCCCACCGGTAGAAGATAACAACCCCAAACAGGTTTCAGTTGATGATGACCCTGTAATGGGTGATAAAAATGCCAAAGTTACCCTTATTGAGTTCTCAGATTACGAATGCCCATACTGCAAAAGATACTTTGATGCGACATATGAGCAGGTAAAGAAAGCTTATGTTGACACAGGAAAGATAAAGTATGTATATCGTGATCTCCCTCTTTCGTTTCATGATCCACTGGCAACACTTGAAGCGGTGGCGGCAAATTGTGCCAGGGAACAAGGTGATGACTCAACTTATTTCAGGTATCACGATGAACTATTCAAACGCACCACTTCAAATGGCAACGGGTTAACAGAAGATGATATGAATACAATTGCATCTGATTTGGGATTAAATCTTTCCCAATTCCAAACTTGCCTAGCAGATGAAAAAAACAAAGAGGAAGTAAAAAAAGATGTCGCAGACGCCAATGCAGCCGGAGCCACAGGGACGCCTAGCTTCTTTATAGGTAAATCAACTCAGAATGGGATAATCTCAGGGACTCCCCTTATCGGCGCTCAGCCTTTCAGAGCATTCCAAACCCTCATTGAGGAAGAACTCAAAAAATAAATGCATACTACCGACGTTGTCGTAATAGGAGGAGGTATAACTGGGCTTGGAGTGGCCCGAGATGCCGCGATGCGGGGATTAAGTGTTACTCTTCTTGAACGGGGTGGACTAGGATCAGGAACCAGCGGCTATTTCCAGGGAATACTTCACAGCGGCGCTCGATATGCCGTTATAGATCCTCAGTCAGCCAGAGAATGTTACAGCGAAAATCAAATCCTCAGGCGTATCGCAAAAGATACGATCCTGGATACAGGTGGACTTTTTCTTGCCTTTACTGATGAGGAAGTTACATACTCTTATTCTTTAATAAGTGCCTGCAAATCCCTGGGAATCCCAACTGAGGAACTGTCCCCCACTGAAATTATTAAGAAAGAACCAAGAATAAACAAAGAACTAAAAAGAGCTTTTTCTGTGCCTGATGGTCATATCGATGGCACAAAAACTTTGGAGCTTAACAAGATTTCGGCTGAAAAGTTGGGTGTCAAAATTTACACAAACTCCACTGTTACAGGATTCATAAAGAAAAACAATCAAATAGAAGCTGTTGTTTTACAGGATAATTCTGAGATTAGAGCTAAATACTTTATAAATGCAGCAGGTATCTGGGCAAAAGATCTTGGAAAACTTGCAGGAATTGATATTCCTCTTGTAGGTTACAAGGGCTCAATGGTTGTTTTTGAAGAACAATTTACAAGAACGCATCTTAACCGCTGTAGGATGCCCTCAGATGGCGATCTTCTGCTTCCAACAGGCAAAGAATACATACTGGGCACAACTTCTGTGAGAACTGATGATATTGATACTCATGTCGTTGAGCAGTGGGAGATTGATAAACTTCTAAAAGAAGCCGAAGTAATGGTTCCCGGGATTTCAAAATCTTTGATAAAACGCTCATATGCAGGGGTCAGGCCAATCTACTCCCCCTCAAGTGAAGACATTCCTGCACGATCAGAAAGCAGATCCTTTAAAATTCTCGATCACAAAGAAGATGGAATCGATAACTTTATAAGCGTGGTTGGAGGAAAATTTATCCTCCACCGGTTGATGGCCGAAAAAGCAGTGGACATACTATGTAAAGACTTGGGAGTAAATAAACAATGCCAAACAGCCTCTATTCCACTAAGCTAGGCTTTCTCTATTTACGAACTTCAAAGCTCTCAAACTCTTCATTCCCTTCTTCCCACTCAAGCTGAATGTTCTTAACTTCAGAAAGCATTGGGCCTTGGCGGCAGAGGGCAAGCATTTGCTCAATTTGTTCCTGGGAGCCCCGCAAAACAGCTTCCACTTTTCCGTTTGTTGTGTTACGAACCCAGCCTGTCAAACCCAACTTGCGGGCATTACTCCTGACAAAATATCGGTACCCTACTCCCTGAACAACTCCTGATACAAAAATATGTGCTTGTTTCATAATGTTTTGTCATCCCCGCGAAAGCGGGGATCCACGAACTTATTTATATAGATTCCCATTTTCATGGGAATGACATGGTTAGTTTTGAAAATTGTAAATTTTAAATTGAAAATTTATTTAATAGTTGCTGAATATACTCATCCTCCAATTGCAGTTT
>DATLNW010000017.1:0-2678 GCA_035536575.1 Lysobacterales bacterium | reverse complement strand
ATCTCCTGACTCATCAAGCAGCTTATCTATTATCAGACAGTCATCAAGTGCAGCGCAAACGCCTTGGCCATAAAAAGGAATAACACCATGTGCTGCGTCCCCAATGAGGACAATAAAGTCTTTATAGTGCCACGGAGTTGTTCGGACCGTCGTGAAATTCCCGGTAGGCTTGTTAAGAATCGAACGGACAATCTCCAAAAGTAAAGGCATAAGCTCTTCAAAGTTATTGGCTATATATTGCCTAATCGCCTTCTCTGTTTTTAGAGTCCTGAAGCTACCCTCGCCTTTAAGTGGTAAATTGATCATCAAAGTATGAGAGCTATCCGGATTTGGAAAGGCTATGAGAAGCGAATTGCGTCTTGGCCAGGTGTGTGTCGCATGGGGCTGTAAATTCATTTGCCTGGCTTTATTTGCCGTAACATGCACTTCCTTATATCCCCAACTTTCCTGCTCAGGAATTCCTGATTTGCTACTAATCTCAGACCGCACTTTGGAATTAACACCATCTGCACCTACGACAAGATCTGTTGACAGGCTATGAATTTTTTTAGAAAGTGTGTTTTGCAGATAAATCTTTTTGTTCTTTTTATCAACATGGGTTAGGCGGTTATTAAAAAATATCTTAACATTTGGGAGTTTTTCAACTATATCCAAAAGCTTGCCGTTGAGCTTATTTCTGTGAACCGTGTAAAGAACCTCTGTGTCGTGTGAATCATAAGGATCATAAACAATCCGATTGTCTGCATAATGTGCGTAGTTGCCTTTGGCCAAAACGGAAATCTTTTTAATTTCAGTCCACAGACCCACCGTTTTTAATGCCTGAATTCCACGATAATAGAGGGTAATATTAAAAGAACGGCCTGAACCTGCTTTTTCCTTTCTTATATCGTTTCTCTCTTCATAAACCTCGACTCTGTAGCCTTTTTTGGAGAGACAAAGAGCCATAAAGCACCCTGCCATTCCGGAGCCTATTATTGCAACTTTTTGCTTCATAAATCTTATTGATTATATCATGTTACTATAGGTCTGTCAATCCAGTCAGGCTTGAATTATAATTGTAGCAATGAAGCCGTTGTTTAAGCTACAAGGAACTGTAGAAAAAGGAAATAATCGTGGAAAAGCGCTTGGATTTCCCACCTTGAATTTCCCCCTTGCTTCCAAAATCTCTGAGGGAATTTATGCATCAAGAACTAAAATAAATAATAAATTACATAATTCCCTGACATTCATAGGTCGTGCGATTACTTTTGATGAGAATACGTTTAAGGCTGAGACATATGTGCTGGATTTTGATGAAGACTTGTACGGACAAAAAATTGAGGTGGATATTTTAAAAAAAATGAGGGAAAATAAGAAATTTGCCTCAAAAGATGATCTTATCAAGCAAATGAAAAAGGACGAACGATTGGCAAGAGAGTTTTTCTCTCTTCAAAACAGCTAATTATTACCCATTTATTACTTATGTAGTTGTATAATATTGCTAAATTATGTTCCCTTTATCTGACAGCATAAAGCCCACGCGTTTTGCCTTTCTCAACTACCTGTTGATTGGGATTACTATTTTTGTATTTTTCCAGCAGCTGACAGATCCTGAGGGAATAATCGCAAAATATGCTTTGATTCCTTCAAACGTCGACTTTAGTAATTACTTTTCCCTAATCCCTTTTGTCACTGCTATATTTCTCCATGGCGGATTTCTTCACATTCTTTCAAATATGTGGTTTTTGAAGGTTTTTGGTGACAATGTTGAAGGACACCTGAACCCGTTATCCTTTCTGATCCTTTATTTCCTCGCCGGAATCGGAGGAAACGTAGCTCAATACTTGATGATGCCAAATACTAGTATTCCGATGCTTGGCGCCTCTGGGGCTGTTGCAGGTGTATTGGGATGCTACTTTGTTCTCTTTCCCCATGCGAAAATAAAAACACTTCTTTTTATATTTTTCTTCGTAACAATAACTGAGATCAGTGCTGGATTTATGCTCGGGTATTGGTTCTTGTTGCAAATAATTTCTGCTTTCAGCTCAATTCCGGGCCTCGGGACTCAAGGTGGCGTTGCTTTTTTTGCGCATGCTATTGGATTTGCAATTGGAATAGTATTTGGGAAATTATACAAAAACCGGGGAGTGGAAGTATTGAAACCATATTATGAATAATGAAATGAGCAAAACACTTATAATAGTTGGTGTGGCTATTGTGGTTATCGGGCTAATTTATAACTATTTACCAAAAGGAGGTTCATTTCCCAAGCTGCCGGGTGATATCCTTATCAAGAAAGACAATTTTAGCTTCTATTTTCCCTGGGTAACATCCATTCTTGTCAGCATATTATTTACGATCATCTTCTACTTACTTAATAAGAGATAAGGATTTACGCGGGTTTTGGGGGATTTTCCTGTTGAGGTTTTTCGCCAGGATTGCCGCCCTTCTTTTTATCCTTTTCGCCTGTTAGACCAAGAAATCTTTTATGTTTGTCCACCATACTTACATCATCAGGAGTGTGGCGCTTAGGTGGTTTTTCCGGTCTTCTTTCTACCATCAGCCTATTCTATAGAAGTGGGAACAATATTTCAAATAGAAAAGTGGTCCTTGATGATAAATTCCTTATTTCAGTCTCACGAGCACACCACGGCGTTTGACGATGTTTTTATAATCCCACTGAATTTCTTTTGCTTTTT
>DATLNW010000016.1:0-17845 GCA_035536575.1 Lysobacterales bacterium | reverse complement strand
GCCCGATAAAGAAACAAACGATTCTGAATTAGATAAAGAACCGCAGGGTGGTGATGAAGGTGGTACAGGTAGCCCTGCTGGCAAAAGCGGAGGAAGTGGTCGAGAAAGCACAGGCAGGCAAGGTCTAAAAAAGGGTGCTAATAAAGTGGCTGACAAGGCAGCGATGGCTGCAGGACCTGAAGCCGTAGCAGCTTTAAAGGCAGCGCAGATTATTAATAAACATAAAACCCTTAAAGTAGCTGTCGCAGTATTTTCTCTAGGGTCAGTTGCTTGGCCTATTGCTGGATTCTTCTTTTTTGTCCTCATTATAATTATCTTTATGGGAGGACCCAGTGCTGCAGATCCAAACGACCCAAACGCACCCAAGCTAACAATTACCAAATCAGGTCCCACTACGGCAAGCTTAAACGAGGAGCTTCCCTATCAAATTGCGATAAGCTATCCTGGCCAAGCAGTAGATATTGTAATTACTGACAAAATTCCTGTTGGCACTGATTATATAGACTCAAGCCCTCCAGCCAAGTTCGATCCAGCAACACGCATAGCTACCTGGAATTTAAAAGATCACCAGGCATCTCCGGGTGCAATATTAAGCACTGTCAGCACAACCCTATCCATCAGACTTCGCGCAACTGCAAATGACCTGATAGTTGTTAACCAGGCAGAAGGGACTGTCACGCCTTATGTTGCTCCGATAGGAGGAGGTGGTGGCGGACCAATTGCTGACGGTTATGTGCCTGCGGCGCCTTATTCAAACAACTGCAACGGGAAGTGGGATTTTTCACAATGGCCCGACCAAAACCCGCTTGGCAATTATGGTGATCCGCAATGCAATTTCTCACAAGATAACCTTAGAAAGCTTATCGAGGCCACAGAGCCCAATCCCGAGTTCTGGGATATTTGGTACTATATGATAGTTCCCCAAGAAAGTGTTAATTACCGCCCAAACGCGCATGCGCCGGGATCAGACCCGGTCCAGTGCTCACTTGACTGCGGAGGCGCATGGGGCTTGTACCAAATGGGGAGTAGCACTCCTCCGGGACAACCACCGCCAGCAAAAGGAAAGAATGGAGAATTTGACCGGGGAGATGTTAATTGGGAGATTCAGACCAAAATGGCAATAAGATATAATATAGACGTGATTGGGTGCAGCTTCCGTTACTGGCAAAGCGCTATAAGCAAGTGGGGTGTGTATTCATGCTGAAACACGCACCTTAAACCCTAGAGTTAATGTAGTATGAAAATTAAAAAAGAATATTTAATCGCTGGGACTTTTGCTGTAATCCTGACATGCATCATTGCTGCTATTACTCTTTTTTCACTTTCCCAAGAAAAAAAAACAGGTGAGGGAAGCACTGATTTAACGCCAATTCCTCAAACGACTAGGCCCACAGGCCGGATTTCTTTGCCCAGCGAGACAAAAACTAACCCACCTATCAAATATTCTGTAGAAAAAGCAGAAAGAATGCTTGAAAAGTTAAAAAATAATGCTCCTCTTTCAGAAAGCGACTCATTAGCAAAGCAAAAAATCCTTACTCTTCTTCCTGCAGGACAGGTTTCAGGCGCAGTTTATAGCTCTTCAACTGTAATTATTTATTTTACGAGTGCTGTAGATAATTTTCAAGGCGAGATCCTGACAGTTGACGTAGTTCAAGCAAAAAAAGATGCAGTAGTTTGGTTCAGGTCTCAAGGATTAAGTCAGAAAGCAATTTGTGACATGCCTGTTGTGTTTCATCTAGGTGTTGTCGCTGCGAGACAGCTAAGAAACATGAATATACAATTTAACCCTTTGGCTGAAGGGTGTTAGGGTATATTATTGAACTAACTATGAAAAACCAAATCAAGTTTTATCTTATGTCAACTGCTCTATTCTTTTTTCTCGTATTCCCTATTATTATTTTCGCACAGACCGCCCAGAGCAATTGCGTAATTACAAAAATCGGCAATCCCGGCGATCTGAAACCAGTCCTCCCCCCAGGGTGCGAATCTCCAAGTCAAGGAGGCGGCGGTATTCCAAGTGCAGACAGACAAGCGCTCCTGACAAAGATCAAGCAGTATGTCGATGGTGGTAAAATTATATTTGACCAGTCAAATGATTTTGAAGGTATGACAAATGGAAGCGGGCAAGTATTAAGAGACGACGGATCAATGATTGATATTGACACGCAAGTTATGCGGTTTTACGTATATATGGCTAATCAAGGATACACATTTCGTGTATCCTCAATGGTTGGGCATCATGACAAATACTCTTCTTCTGGTTTTGTCTCGCGTCACTGGGATGGACATGCTATTGATATAGACCTGCTTAACGGACAAGGCATGGATGATCCTGCTGCAAAAGATGCAACAATTAAATTTATGCAGACTATCCATGGGTTAAGAGGCGGAGACCTCGTTCCATCCCAAGTTTTATGTGCTGGAAATGGATATGTCGATCCAGAGGTTGATAACTTGTCTATGGATAAAGGTGAAATATTTCCAGGATTTACCACTCAATATGTCGGTAATCACATAAATCATGTCCATGTAGGGTACTAGTTGTATAAATATGAAAAAAAATCTTGCAAATTTTCTTATCAGATATAAGTTGCTCATCATCCCACTTGTCCCATTACTGTTCGTATTTACTGTACTTGTTTTAGTGTTTTCTTCCGGGAATGATAATACCCAAAATCAATTTACTCTCCCCTCTCCCACAGTCACCACCAATCCCCCAAACCAAACACAGTCAAATCAAGAAACGGGGAGAGAGGATGAGGTGGAACCAGAAGATGTTGCAGATGCACAAAGAGAAGTCCTTTCTGATGGGAATATAAAATACACAAAACTATCTACCAATCCCAGCCGACCTGAGATTATCATTACCAATAATGGTGGCTATCCACTTTTTAAAAGGCTGGTACTTCCTCCCAACAACAATCTGGTTTTATCAGGTTTCACAAAACTATATGGACAAGCAAAATGGGTATTTAAAGGTTCTAAGTTTTATGGACTTGATATGAAAACTCATATTTATGAAAATTACGGCTTAGCATTAGTAATTGACCCTAAAACTGATAAGGTTTTAGAGCAGCACACATTCTATCCTATGAAGGTCGAGGAGTATATTAAAAAATACGGAGATGATATTCCCGATCAGCCCTGAACTCTGACAGGCATTATGAGGTGAAGAAAGGAAGTATCATCTTTTATCTTAAAAACCCCTGGATTTAGAGGCCCTGTCATTTCAAAAACCATTTCCCTAGCACTAAGCGCTGAAAAAATGTCTTGAAGATAACGGGCATTAAATGCTATCTCATTCTCCTCGCCTTTCAGTACCCCTTCTACGGTCACTGTATTCTCTCCAAGAGACGGGGACTGTGAAGAGACGGTAATATGGTCTTTGCTTAATGAGAGTTTGATTATATTGGCGCTATCTCTGGCAAATATTGAGCATATCTTAACAGCTTTTTGCATTTCTTCACGATCAAATTCCATACTAGTTGAAAAATCAGACGGTATAATCTTTTCATAATTCGGAAATGCTCCCTCAATAAGTCTTCCTATAAGAGTTGTTTTGCCTTGGGAGAAAATTACTTGGCTGCTCTCTTGGGAGGTATATACCTCAATATCCTGACTTTCCTCCTTTATCGACATTAATTCTTTAAATACTCTTGCCGGAACTATAATATTATTTGATCCTGCATTTTTACCAAGAAGTTTGTGATGTTTTAAAGAGAGTCTGTACCCATCTGTTGCAACTAGAAGAAAACCTGATTCTTCACTTTTTACCATAACTCCTGATAGAGCAGGTCTTGTAGTGTCTAGTGCTGATGCAAATACAACAGATGAAAAATCATTTTGAATTTCTTCTTCATGAAGTGTTGCGATTTTTTTTCCTCTATCTTTATATAACTTTGGAAATTCATCGCTTTTTATGGTCTGAAAAACACTTTTTGTCTTTTTACTTTTTACTGTTAATGTTTCTTTATCAGTCTCTAATGTTATTAATTCCTCAGAAATAGAATTAATTAATTCTATAAATGTTTTTGCAGGTACTGTTATACTTCCTTTCTCCTCAATTGTAGCCGGTACAAAGACCTCTATTCCTATCTCTAGATCTGTGCTACTTATCTTCAAATTATCTTCCTCTGTTTCTAGAAGAACATTAAGAAGTATTGGGATCTGGCTCTTGAGAGATATTGCTCTGTTGATAAAAGAAAGTTTATTTTGGATATTTGCTGTTAATATACTTACCTTCATATATTAATTTTAGTTGTTGTAGTAGTGTATCGGGAAAAGTGGAAAAAAGCAAGAATATATAGAAAAACAGGCATAGAAAAATGTGGATAACAAGTTGATAAAAAAGTGTATAAAATGTTGATTAAATTATTGTTTCTTTTTAGCATAATCTTATCCACCAAAAAGTTTGGTAATCCCCAATATTTCCCCGACAATCGAATCCTTGTTGTTCACACTTTTCTCAACTTTTTCCACACCATGCATTATTGTAGTATGGTCTCGTCCTCCCAAAAGTCCTCCTATGTCTTTCAAAGTAAGCTTAAGGTTGTTTTTTAAGATAAACATAGCAACATGGCGGGCATGCACCAGCGCTGCGTCTCTTTTGGGGCCTTTAAGTTGGGTTGTTTTTATTCTATAAAACTCACAAACATAATTGATCACATCATCAGGATGCACATGTTGAGACCTTTCCTGGGTTAATCCACCTAATGCTTTTTGGGCCAAACCTAGTGAAATTTCTTTATCTGTTGTCGTTGAGAGAGTTATGATCCGAAGAAGCAGCCCTTCAAGCGAGCGGGTATCCTGTGCGTTATCAGCCAAAAGCGAGGCAACGTCCATAGGGATCTCATGGCCATACTTCTTGGCTTTTATCAAGGCAATAGCAGTTTTCAGCTCAAAATCAGGCAACCCTACATCAACGCTTAATCCCCCCGCAAATCTTGAAGAAAGCCTTTTCTCAAGCTTTTTAATTTCATGAGGTGGTCGGTCTGAAGAAAGAACGATTTGTGACTCTCCATCTATTAAGATATTGAAAGTGTGGAAAAGTTCTTCCTGAACCTTCTCTTTTCCTTCAATAAATTGAATATCATCAATCAGCAAAAGCTGAGCTGAACGGAAGCGTCTTTTCATTTTAGCAGTCTCGTTGTGCCTTATGGCCTCGACAACCTCATTTGTAAATTCCTCACTGGTTATATAAATTATTTTTCTATTGGGATTATTGGCATAGACCTCATTTGCTATTGCGTGCATGAGATGCGTTTTCCCAACCCCTACAGGCCCGTAAATAAAAAGTGGGTTATATGACTTGCCGACGTTTTTGGCAACTGTGGTTGAGGAAACAAAAGCCAACTGGTTACTTCCTGAAACAGCAAAGTTTTCAAACGTATAATCTGCTCTCACCCTTGGCAAATGACCAATTGTGGATTGGGGCTTGGCACTAGTTTCTGAATCAATAGTCAAAAGAGGGGGCGTTTCAGCAGATGAATTTTTGGATCTCTTTTGAGTAACGTTTGAAACAAAAACAACTGATATTCCTTTCTCGCCAGTGTGTTTTTCAAGAAGTTTTTTAATATCCGCAAGAAATCTTTCTTTTAGCATGTTGATAATTATTGGCGATGGTGCTGCAATTGTGGCGAGACCGTCATTAAGAGACAATAGCTGTGTTGGCTTAAGAAGTGTTCCAAACTTCCCGTCTGAGACTTGAGGCTTTATCTCAGTTAATACTTTACTCCAAATAGTTGAGAGATCTGATTCCATAAGCTTGTGTAAGTCCTTGGGCGAGAGGTCTATCAGATTATAATGTGGATAACTCTTTGTCAAGAGGGAAAACAAGTTTCACATTTAACATTTAACTATTAACAATTGACAAACAGCTTAGAACAAGAAAAGATTAAACCATGAACACTTTTAGATTTCTAGATTTTCAAGTTTACAAAGAAGCTAAATTATTTTATAGAGAAATGATTGATGCGACTAGAAAGTTTCCAAGAGAGCAATGGGAGCTAGGAGATCAAATCCGAAGATGTACGTTATCGATTTGTCTCAATATCGCAGAAGGTTCAGCGAAAAGATCAGATAAAGACTTTAACAGATACATAGAAATAGCGTTGGGTTCAGTTAATGAAGCGATTGCAGGATTAGATATCGCCCACGGCGAAAAACTAATAAGCGAAGAAGTGTTTCAAGGATATTATTTACAGGCAGAGAAAATTACCAAGCAGCTTGGTGGATTTTCTAAAAAACTAAGAACAAAATAAATAGTTAACTGTAAATTGTGAAGTGTTAATTGTTATGGTATACTTACCAGCATGGAAAGAATGACGAAGATCAAAAAGGTTAAGCGGAAAAGAAAACACGGATTTTTGGTTCTCATGAAATCGCACGGTGGTCGCAAAGTTTTGAAAAGAAGACGCGCAACAGGACGAGTCAGACTGGCTGTTTAAGATTCTGGAGTCGCTTCGCTCCTCCACACCGATTAAAATTAATTATTAATGTTAAAAAAAGTCTACCGCTTACCCGCAAAACAGAAATTCAAGAATTCTTCTTTTTTTAAAACTCCTAACTTTAACCTAAGAATTTCCAAAAATAATTTAGAAAATAGTAGGTTTGGATTTGTAGTGCGCAAGGCAGTGGACAGGAGAGCAGTCGCGCGAAACAGGGCGAGACGAGTTCTCAGATCGTGCATTGAGGAAATGATTGAAAAAATAAATTCAGGACATGACATGCTTTTTGTCCTGGAAAAAGGTATAATAGGGAAAGATAGGGAAGAAATCTTCAGAGAAGTTAAAAAACTGTTAACTGAAAAGAAGCTTCTGAGCTAAAATTTACAATTTAAAATATTTAATCAAATTACAATGACTCAATTTTTAATAAAACTTATCACATGTTATCAAAAATGGATTTCACCACTTCTTAAACAGCTACTTGGAACGCAAGCATTTTGCAAATATCCCCAAACCTGCTCAGAGTACGCAATAATGTCAATTAAAAAGTATGGATCTTTGCATGGAGGAGTAATGGCGTTTGGACGAATTCTATCATGCCAACCATTCTTAAATACTTTTTCTAAAAATAAATCATTGAAGTTTCAATGAAAAATGAAAATTAGAAATTCAAAATTATCGTAGTATGAATATTTTTATAACTTTAGTTGAACAACCACTTACCAATGCGCTTGTCGTGATTTACAATGGATTGGTTTCTTTTAATGTTCCTTACGCATTGGGATTTTCGATAATCGCACTAACTGCTTTTATCCGCCTGCTTCTCTATCCTCTCACAGCCTCACAAATGAAAACACAGAAAAAGATGCAGGATATTGCACCACATCTAAATAAGCTTAAGGAAAAGCATAAGGGCGACATGAAAGGTCAACAGGCTGCAACAATGGCATTGTATAAAGAGCATGGACTCAATCCGGCGGCCGGATGTTTACCAGCGCTTCTCCAGCTGCCTATATTTTTCGGTCTGTATGGTGTTTTGCAAAAAGCAGTAAGTGTCAAATCAATTGACGAGGTCAATAAGCTTCTTTATTCAGATACGTTAAAGCTAAAAAGTGTTTGGGATACTGACTTCTTTGGATTGCCCCTGGGCAAAACCCCGGGCGATTTATTTGCAGCACTTGGCGTTGCAATTCTTCTGGTTCCGGTTGTGACAGGTCTTCTGCAATTTGTTCAATCGAAAATGATGATTGCTCCAAAAGATAAAGAGCAGGCGAAAAAAACGAATCTGCCAGCAAAAACTAATGACTCCAAACCCGACTTTGCCAGTACATTTCAAAAGCAGACACTTTATTTTCTGCCAATTATGATTGGAGTGTTCTCATACGGGTTTCCACTCGGACTGTCTTTGTACTGGAATACTTTCACACTTTTTGGTATCATACAGCAGTACATGGTGAGCGGATGGGGTGGGCTTAAAGACGGAATAAAATTAAAATAATATGGCAGAAGGCAAGCTAACAGCAAAAGATTTAAAAAAGGTTGAGGAGATCACGGAAAAGCTCTTTTCTCTTCTTGAAATAACAGGAACTTTTGAGGTAACTCAAAACGAAGAAAATACCCTTGATATTCTCATGGACACCAAAGATAGCGGCATGGTGATTGGGTATCATGGTGAGGGTCTTGAATCACTTCAGCTTATTATTTCACTGATCGTTGCAAAAAAGCTTGGTCAATTCATCCGCGTCTCAATAGAAGTTGATGGGTATAAGAAAAACAGGACAGAATATCTGGAGAAGTTGGCTCAGCAAATGAGAGAAAAAGCACTTTCTGAGAACGCTGAGCAGGTAGTTGAGTCTCTAAAGTCATGGGAGAGAAGAATAGTCCACATGATTCTTCAGGATGATGAAGAAGTAACCTCTGAGTCAGCAGGAACAGGACGAGACAGAGTTTTAATCATTAAACCAAAAGCTTAATCGGACAGCAATACAATTTTCCATCGTCCATTTGGCATTTTCCATTTATAGTCCGATTGATCAATTTTTAAATGAAAAAATTATTGGCAAGTGGAAAATGGAACCTGGAAAATACTCTTTATTACCTTCTTGTCCTCTTCCTCCCAACCCAGCTAGGAAAGCACTTCTGGCCTGATTTTTCTTATGTCCTGGGAATTAGAGTTGACTATCTCTCGCCCACACTATACCTGACTGACCTGGTAGTAGGATTGTTGTTTATTGCGTGGTTACTTAGGAAGCTAAAAGAAAAACAGAATCAAAAATCAAAGATCAAAGAGCAAAGATCAAAGATAGGACATCAAAAACATTTTTCATATTTAATTTATATTTTTACTTTTTTATATTTAATTTTTAATATCCTAATATCCGACCGGATATTAGGGGGGCTTTATAGTTCACTCAAACTTCTGGAAATGGCCTTTGTAGCTTACTACAGCGCCAAATTTGTAGTAGATAAAAATGTTTTTGGAAAAGTGGCATTGCTGCTTGGGGTTGGAGCAATTTTTGAATCACTGCTTGCGATAGCTCAGTTCTTAAATAAAGGGTCTATTGGGGGGCTTATGTATTTCTTTGGCGAGAGAGCATTTGATTCAGGAACACCCGGAATTGCCAATGCTTCTTTAAATGGCGAACTGATCCTCAGGCCTTACGGCACTCTCCCCCACCCAAACGTTCTGGCTGGGTATTTGTTAGTAGTGATGATATTGGTATTGTTCACGTTGCATCACCAAATGCCCAGAAAAGAAGCGAGAAGTAAGAGTCAAGAATCATGGTTTGCCCGGAATGTATTTTCTTTCTTAAGTCTTAATTCTTACTTCTTAATTCAAATCCCAGCCCTTGTTCTCGGCACAGTTGCTCTGTTTTTAAGCATGAGTAGAATTGCAATTTTGCTGTGGGTTACAATTTTGCTATTTGTCATTCCCGCGAAGGCGGGACTCCATGGATCCCGGATCAAGTCCGGGATGACAGCGCGAATTAGCGCTTTTCTTTGCATAACTATGCTTGCAGTTTTTTTACTCTCCCCAATTGGTTCCCGGTTTATCGGTATTAAACCTAGCGACGAAGCTGTTGTCCAAAGAGAGATTCTAAACGAGAAAGCAATAGAGATGATTGGGCAAAATCCTCTACTCGGGGTTGGGCTTGGAAATTTTCTGCCAAGTCTTTCAGAAATTCAAAAACCGCTATCAACGTCTACCTATCTTCAGCCGGTTCACAATATATTCCTACTCGTGGCAGCAGAAGCAGGTCTTATCGGATTAGGGTTTTTCCTGTGGTTTCTGTGGAAAACTTACAAAATGGCAAATGGCAAATGGCAAATGGCAAATGGATTGTTAATTTGTTTTTCAACAATCCTTATTCTCGGTTTATTCGACCACTACTGGTTGACCCTCCAGCAAGGCCAACTTTTATTTGCATTTATAATTGGTCTATGTTGGGCAAAGCTAAAAAATAGGTAGTTATTTCGTAGAGCAATTCCAGTAGCAGAACTCAATCTTGCCGACGATTTTTCTTTTGGGCAAGAAGCCCCACTCTCTTGAATCAGAACTGAAAGCGCGATTGTCTCCCATAACAATATAACTGTCCCTTGGAATAATAACAGAAGTCTCTTCTTTTAAGAAACTTCCACCATATGTTCTTGTTTCGTTGTCAAGATATTTGTTTTCATCGAGTTTGGAGTTATTTACATAAACAAAACCTTCTTTTATATATATTTCATCTCCGGGAGTCGCAATCACTCGTTTTATAAAGTCTTTTTCAGGGTCTGTGGGTGCGTGGAACACAAGCACGTCTCCTTTTTTGGGATCTTGAAAGCGAGGATCAAGGAGACTAGCCATAAGATACTCTTTGTTTTTATATGTTGGAGACATTGCCTCACCACTTACCTGAAATGGTTTTAAGAAAAAGTTGTATGATATTAAGAAAATTAATGGAACCAGAAAAGCTATTCCAAACAGCAGAAATACAACTTTTTGCGTTGTGCTAATTGTTTCTTCCTGGCCAATGGGAATTAAGTTCTTTGTATTATCCAGCTTAACAACTAAAGTTTTTTCAATTTTGTCATGCCAAGCCTGTCTTTTTCTATCAATTAAAACCCACCAATAACCAAGGTTAAATATAAGCCCCGATATCCATTTGCCCACACTTTCCCGTAGGAGCGCCCGACCTAGACTAACGGGCTGATAAGAAGTAGTAACTACTTTTAACTTTAATAACATTTTTCCAGGCGTTGCCCCTTTTTTCCAGATAAATAAAGTACCAAACAAAACAGAGCTTATTGAGCCCAACATGCTTAACTCAGGTCCCGAAATGCCAAATGCAATATAAAGGAATAAAAATACTATCAGAAGTATGAGTGAATCAATAATAGATGCACCAAGTCTCTCAAGAAAACCTGCCTTTTTATAAATGGGCGTAGGGATCGGCGGCTCAAGGGGTTGAGGAGTTTTAGTGGATTGAGTGTTATCCATCAGATACAGTATTTCACGCCAAAAGAATGATTGTCAACAAAGATGCTATGTGTTTATCCTTCCACCACCGTGATTAGAAAAATCATGGAAGATTTGATTGCCACAACAATCTTTTCTAGTATTTTTTATTTAAGTAGGAGCCTAGTAATATATTCTCCCAAACTTACTTTTCGATCGCGTTTGACGCGACTCAAAGAGCGTTTTGTGGCGGATTTCGGCCTTAAGACCTCAAAAAATTATACAACCCGCAGTGTGAAAAGAAGGATTACTAAACTTATAACTAATCACTTATAACTTATAACAAAAGTTATTTGTAATCTGTCATTAGTTATTAGTTAACAGCTGCCCTCATTTGTTGTATTATTAAATAAGCCATGAAGCAAGCCCGCCCACATCTCATCACCTCGGAGGAAAATAATGCCCTTCCGGTTCTTGTCATTGATAAAAAAGGGTTCGTCGGTTCGGCGCTTTCTGAAAAGCTTAAAGAGCAATTTCTTGTGGTTCTTGTAAGCGGGAAGCAGCTGGAATTTCATCACAACATAATTCATATTCCCTTTCACAAGAAGACGCCTGTAATTCCCGATAACACCTACTCACATATTTTTATTTTCTATAATGGCGAGGAAGAAATCCTCTCCATGCTCCCCGCACTTGTTGCAAAGGCAAACTCTTCCAAAGGCAAAGTATTTTTCCTAACTCCCCTGCTTCATAGCAGTCAGGCGCTTTTTGCCAGGCTCTCCAATCATCTTTATCACTCGGTAAACGTAATGGTATTTGGTGAAGTTTTTGATGGGCAGATAAGTACCGGGAATATGGTAAATCTTTTCATTCACCAGGCAAGAAGATACGGGAGGCTTGAAATACCAAATGAGGGGATCGGGAAAATATACCCCGTTTTTATAGATGATTTGCTTGCAGTAATTATCGCGACTGCATTTTCACATGAAACGATGAGCAAGCGCATATTTGCCTTTCCGCGTTTTGCATTTACCGAGATGACCGTTGCCCGCATATTTCAGAAGATAAACCCGACAATAAAAATGGATTTTAGCAAAAGAAAACTCCGTAATCCCGAATACTTTATCCCGCCTGAGGGAAAGTATGTCTTCAAATCTTATGATCTGGAAAATGGGCTGAGGAAGATAAATCTTTCTCATTCAGGGAAAGAAACATCAATCCCTAAGAGCAAGATCTCAGAGCCCCCAACACAAAACCGTTTTAGTCTCAAGGATATCTGGTTAACAATTATGGTTTTTTTGATCGCGCCTTTGGTATTCATTCTCATAACATTTATTACAGGCGCCTCTTTGTTGTCTCTCTCTCTTAAGCAGGCAGAGGGTGGAAATTTTAAGAGCGCAAGCGGATTTGCAAGAAACGCGCGAAGCGCATTTGCAGCTTCCGAATTCACAACTCAGAACTATGTTCCCCTTGACTTGATGGGGGAGGCAAAATCCACATTAGTCCAAAACTTAAGAACAGGAAAGGCAATTGCCGAAATTGGCGGAGATTTATTTATTTCTCTCAATACATTTTCAGATATTTATAACCAAAATGGCAACGCTTTCTCGCCAACTGAGTTTGAAAATACTCTTTCAAACACCAAAAACTCACTTTTAAAACTTGAGGAAATGAAGGCGCAGGATCAGCTACCTGCGGATCTGGTTAAGAAACTTGAAAAAGCAGGGTTCATGCTAACGCTGTTTGAAAACACAATTGACACTCTGCCTTCGCTTTTGGGATTTGAGGGCAAGAAGAAATATCTGGTCTTATTTCAAAACAATATGGAGCTTAGGCCGGGCGGAGGATTTATCGGGTCGTACGGGCTTGTGGATATCGATAAGGGAAAAATGGGGGAGATTAAGATACATGATGTCTATGATGCCGACGGTAAATTAACAACCCATGTAGAGCCGCCATATGGCCTAAGGCGTTTCGGAGGTGTAACGCATTGGTTTTTAAGGGATAGTAACTTTGACGTGGATTTTGTGACCAATGCGGCGGCATCTGCAGATATCCTCAAACGATCAACCGGGGACGAAGTTGATGGGGTAATAGCAATTGACACCAACTTTATAAAAAACATTCTGGAAGTAACAGGACCGGTAAGAGTTGAGGAGTACAAAGAAGAAGTTAATGCTGACAATTTTTATATGTTGACTCAAAAACACGCAGAGGACAATTTTTTCCCCGGGTCAACCCAAAAAAAGGATTTTCTAAGAGCCCTGCTCAATAGTATGCTTTCAACAACTTCTGAGGAAAAAAAGCTTTCATATCTAAGCCTTTCCAGGGCCGTTGAAAAGTCGGTTAAGGAGAAGCATCTGCTCCTGGCGTTTTCCGATACGTCAATTCAGGAAGTATTTTCGATAAATAACCTTTCCGGAACGCTCCTGGACAAGAGAGTCAGTGCTCCAAATTCTATTTCTGATTTCTTCGGGACAGTAGATGCAAATATCGGGGCAAATAAAGGGAATTATTATCTGAAGCGCGAGATTTCGCAAAATATCCGCGTGACTGATGCCGGGGGACTTGAGGCAACAGCGGTAATCACGTATGAGAATACAAGCAATAAAGACAGTAAGTTCGGGGGTGACTATAAAAATTATCTCAGGTTTATATTGCCAACCAATGCGGACCTCAGATCGGTAACAATTGACGGTAGGCCTATGGAAATTGTTGAGGCAGATACAAATACGACAACTAATTCCATTTTGTCTCCAACAGAGCTTGAGGTTGAGACAAGCAGGAAGGACAATAAGGAAATTGTCGCTTTTTTTATAACAGTACCTGTTTCAAGCTCTAAGAAAGTTGAAATAAAATATCTCCCGCCTCAAACAATAAATATCAACTCGGCTGCTTTTTCTTATAATCTCCGGATTTTCAAGCAGCCGGGAACAGTTGAGGATCCGTATAAGTTTAACCTGACATATCCCTCCAAATTCAAACCAATCGGACTTACCAAGGATTTTGTTGAATTGGGTGGAAAGCTGAGATATGAAACTAAGCTGAATGAGGATAAAAATATAAATATCAGATTTAGCCAGAAGTAATTAGTGATGTAAAAAGAGGATATTGAATACTTCGTAAAAGCCCCAAAGAGCAAGACCGATGAATGCCAAGCTTCCGACGACTGAAACAACCGGGTTTTTAACGGCTTTAATTGTATTGTTTGGAGAGATGAAAAGAAAAATATTTAAGATCATGTGTCCGACAATAACACCAATTGAAAATCCAAACACATTAACGATATTAAATACAGGAACGTAGCCTGCGAAATCATCAAGCCCGAGAATAAACGGAATTGTGAATGATGTTCCCAGCAGTCCCCAAAATGTTAAATTCGCCTTAGGCTTCATTGAAAGGTTGGGCATTATGTATTTTAGTCCGCCATGCAAGAACTTATTTATTGGGTAAAGAATAGTCTCAATTCTTTTGGCAGTCCTCAGCAATCGTTCTTTCGCCCCGACCTCCTGATCATTTACATGCGAAAGACTTTCCTCAGCAAGCTTTAGAAGAACCAAAGCCGCAATAAGAATCATAGCGGCAAGAAGTATCTTCACTTCTTTGAAAAAATCCCATATTGCAAGAATGATGATAGTTCCCAGTGCATTGCCAACAGCTGTCCCGATCTCAATTGATATTCTGTTTTTCCAGCCAGGGTAGGCGGCCATCAAATTGCCTATGAATATAGCAAAGTCGACAGAAGTCTTTAGATAAATCGTAAGTCCGATCAGCACATCAGTCCACAACACGCGGGTCAAGATATCCGTTGGAGTAAAAATGTTTAATGTGATTATCTCAAGGTAAATTACTCCAATCAGGGCAACTGCCGTAACAAATGTAAAAATAATTGGTAGAACCTGTTCTTTGGTTCTTGATTTTACTTCTTTTGTTTTGTTTGATTTTGGTCTAGCTTTACTTGCTGAGTTTTTTTTGGCCAGCGGTTTTTTGGTTGCCCCTTTTTTCATAAATGATATTATAACAGAAAAAGTTGATTTTTGATCTACAATAAAGAAGTGAATAAAAAAGTTCTGTTTTTTATGGTGTTTTGCCTGATATCACTTCTGTCTCTTTTTATCTATCAGGATAGGGAAATAAATGACGGGAAATTGCATATTGTGTTTTGTGATGTTGGACAGGGAGACGGGATCTATATCCGTACTTCTGATGGATCAGATATTGTAATTGACGGAGGACCCGATAATAGTATTTTGCTTTGCCTGACCAATAACATGCCATTCTGGGATCGCACAATTGAGCTTATGATCCTGACTCACCCGGATGCTGATCATTACACAGGACTTATTCCAATTGCCAGGCAATACAATGTATTGTCTTTTGCAACGTCTTTTACTCAAAAAGACGTACCGGGTTACCAAACTCTATTTGAAATTTTAACTGCCCAACAAACGCAGCAAAGGTTTGTATGCCAGGGAGACAAGTTTAGCTTTCCAGATGAGCTGAAGATTGAGATTGTCTGGCCCAGGTCGTGCTCCTTGGGAAGTACTGAGAAGAATGATAATTCAGTAGTAGCGGTGTTTGATTACAAGGATTTGGAAGTGTTATTAACAGGGGATGCTGAGGAGAATATCGGGGATTTTTATCAAGACAGAGTTGGGGATATAGATATCCTCAAAGTTCCTCATCACGGATCAAAAGATGGGGTAGATAAAGATTATCTTTCTGCTATAGAGCCTGAAGTCGCTGTCTTATCAGTTGGAGGCAAGAATAGATATGGCCACCCAACGCGCCCGATATTGGACTTGCTAAGTGATAGTAAAGTCACAATCCTTAGAACTGATAAGGATGGGGATGTGATGATTAAATCCGATGGAGATACTTATACCATTAGCAGTTCAAAAAATTAAGCAACCCATTTACATATTCTTCGAGCGAGCGCAGCGAGTCGAGAAGCAGCAACCCGCCTGCCGGCGAGGCAAGTTTAGCAATGAAGCAATTTAGCAATCTTAGTCTCTGAGGTCCTCTTTTTCAAATGTTTTCTTAACGTCCTGATATGAAACCTCTTCAGTCTCTTTACTCTTGCCCTTTTCTCTTTTGTGACTGATGTACTCATAGACCACGGGAATAAGTGAGAAGATGATTATGCCTATTACTGCAAATTCAAAGTTTTCTTTAATGATTTCAATTCTTCCGAAAAAGTAACCCAGCCAGACAAAAGTTGTGACCCAGACAAATCCACCAACTACGTTATAGAGAAAAAAAGTCCGGTAATTCATCCGCCCGACCCCTGCAACAAATGGGGCAAATGTTCTGATAATTGGTAAAAAACGGGCCAAAATAATTGTTTTCCCGCCGTATTTGGCATAAAAGTTTTCTGTTTTGGCCAAGTAGGCCTGGTTAAATATCTTTGAATTTTTCTTTGAGAAAACCCTTGGCCCCATCTTATGCCCGATCCAGTAATTAACAGTATCTCCAAGCACTGCTGCTATAAGAAGTGAAAAATAAATAATCCAGACGTTAAGTATGCCTGTTGCAGAAAGCGCTCCAACTGCAAAAAGAAGCGAGTCACCGGGAAGAAAAGGGGTCACAACAAGCCCGGTTTCGGCAAAGATTATGAGAAAAATCAGTCCATAAGTCAGTACTCCGAATTGATTTACGATATTGGTAAGATGTTCATCAAGGTGAAGGACAAAAGTCAAAATTTCCATAAAAATTAATTATAGCAGAAAAAATTCTAACTGTTCACAATTAACAATTCACTTTTTTTGTTCTTATTTCTTCTGAGGAGCCCCAAGCCCTCGCCTTCTGATTATCAGCATGGCAACAAACGCCCAGTTCATCAGCACGAGAGAGAAAGGATATAGATAGGTGACAACCGTTACGTTCGTTAGAGCAAAAAACGCAATGACAAATTTTAATCCACTCAACAAATAAGTGCTCAGTGTTTCTTCATAAGGTTTAAAATAGGACTTGCGGAAAGTTGGGAAGAATCCAAGCGCATCAATAATCGTAATGAGTATTACGGAAAGCAAAGGGCCTTTTGTAATCGCCCAAAGAACAAGAGCGACAAAAGCCCCAAAAAGACAAAGCCAGTCAACAAGTGCGATATTTCTTTCTCCTTTTACCAGGGAAAGAACGAAGATGAAAAGAGCGACAAAAGCGGTAAAGCCGGTTACCCATGCTCCAGGTCCGGCGCTTTCCGCAACTTGTCCTGCAAATCCGATTGCCGTAAGAGAGCCCCATATAAGCCAGGAAAAGGCATGAGGTTTTGTGCTGCCTGAGAAAATGTCTTTAAGGTAGGGGATGTAACTTATAAACGCTATGACCGTTGCGGTAATACCAAAAAAATCTTTGTAGTTCACCAACTAATTGTACCACTTATGTATTCTTCAGGGCTTCGATTCCCGGGAGGGTTCCGTTTTCTATAAATTCAAGCATCGCTCCACCCCCTGTTGAGATGTGAGTTATTTTATCAAGATATTCTTTTTTGGCAATTGCTGCCAGAGTGTCACCACCACCAACTACTGAAACAGCCGTCGCATTCTCAGTTATTGAATAGTAAAGAAAATCAGTTCCCCTTTTGAAAACGGGATTTTCCATATAGCCGACCGGTCCGTTCCAGACAATGGTTGCAGCATCATCAATTATCGCGCCAAATTCCGCTTCTGTCTCAGGACCGATATCAAGTATTTCGTCACGGGGTTTTATCTCAGTTATCTTTCTGACCTCAGTTGTTTTACTGTGAATACTATCTCCGACAACTGCGTCTTTTGGCAGGATAATCTGAGTCTTTTCTTTTTTGGCATGAGACAGAATTTCTTTTGCCAGTTTTATATCCTCATCTGACACTAGACTATCTCCTAGCTTATTTCCCTCGGCAACTAAAAAAGTATTGGCAAGCCCACCGCCTAAAAGTAAATAATCTGCAAGAGTTATGAGTTTATTTATAAATTTAATTTTG